>DNFZ01000063.1:19174-19799 GCA_003486785.1 Clostridiales bacterium
GCGCTTCGGTGTATCGCATGGCGGCGGCGCTGTCCCCGTCTACGCTGCCGAAGTTGCCGTGGCCTTCCACGAGCATATAGCGCGTGGAGAAATCCTGCGCCAGGCGTACCATCGCATCGTAAACAGAGCTGTCTCCATGCGGGTGATACTTACCCAGGCAGTCGCCGACGATTCGCGCGCTCTTGCGAAACGGCTTTTCAGGCTGTAAGCCCAGCTCGTCCATCGAATAGAGGATGCGCCGGTGGACGGGCTTTAAGCCGTCCCGCACATCCGGCAGAGCGCGGTTGATGATGACCGCCATCGCGTACGAGATGAAGCTCTTCTTCATCTCCGCCTCGAGCTTGATTGGCAGAATCCGGTTCGTCGTCTGCGTCGGCACCGGCATTAATGTTGTGTCTTTTTCTTCCATACTTCTACTCTCAATTCTCTCTTGCTTGCCTTAGACGTCCAGATCGACGACGAGCTTGCTGTTTTGCTCGATGAACTCACGGCGCGGCTCGACCTTGTCGCCCATCAGGAGGGTAAAGAGCTCATCCGCCTCGATGGCATCCTCCACGGTCACCCGCAGCATGATGCGCGTTTCGGGGTCCATGGTCGTGTCCCAAAGCTGCTCGGGGTTCATCTC
>DNFZ01000068.1 GCA_003486785.1 Clostridiales bacterium
TCACCTTCCCGCTTGTGGGAGAGGCGTCGAGCATGGCGCTCCAGATAGCTTCGATTTCAATATTGCTGGAGAGACGCAATGCTGTTCGGGTGCAATAATCACCAACTTCATCGACGGTGGGCTCGCGATCAGTCGGCAACGGAGTAATCGGCCCGTCAATTTCTTCTGCTTTTGCCGCCTTAGCAATCATGCCTTGCAGCAACATCTCCTCCGTCGCCCCAGCGGGCACTATACGGCGGGTGGTGGTCATCCCTTCGTTCCTTCCTTTGTGAGTGCGAGGATGGCGTCGGCCGCCGCACTCGCGCCGCCCGTGTTTGCCGCTCCGTAGTCGTTTTCCTGTTGCTGCTCCGTTTCCCGCGCAATCTCCGCAGCCGCCTTGAGCGCGATGTCTAGGGCGGCNNCAAATAGGTGGCGTCGGTCATAATCTCTGCAACCATACTCTTGCATGGGTGAACGGCACGGCACATCTCCCGAGCCATCGCCTCCACTATCTCCGATCTAGTCTGCGTCATTTGCCCGGCTCCTTGTTGAGGGCGGCGTCGATTTCGAGAATGAGGTGTTGTGCGGCCTGGTATCCGACTTCAAGTTTTGCCGAGCGCGTCATGGTCCTTAGTACTTGCGCGCCGATCTGCGCACATTTCAACGTCCCCTCCAACTCCGCCACCCGCTTTTGCAGCGCCACGGCCTCCGCGCAATATTGCGTCGTGCCCTGATCGCGAGCGCATCCGCCCGCCTCAAGTTCCGCTACCCGTGCGCGGAGTGTGTCGATTTCCGCTTCGGCGGCGATTGCGATACGCTGACTGCTGTACATCCTCGCCTCCGCCTCATCCGCCCGCCTGTTAGCGGCGTCGAGGGCAGCGAGCGCAGCCGATTTCACGCGCTCGAAATTTTCTGCAACGCCCTGCGTCCAGTCTATTTCCATCGCTTCCAGTTCTTCGTCGGTCATGCTGTGTCCTTCTCGTATCGGAACTGTCGGGCCGTCCGTACAACAAGCATCATGGCCTCCAAGTCCCCGGTTGCTTCCCATAGCCGCTCACAAAGGGTGATCGGGTCAATGCCCTGCATTTCCCAAAAGGCACGTTCGCTCATGGAATGCTGGGCGGCGGGGCCTTCGCGATGGTGTACGGCACAAAGCGGTGTTATCCATTTGTGACTCGGCTTCTTTCCCTTGGCGGTGTATTCTTTCCCCCGCGATACATCAGCAAGCCGAAGATGTGCCGCCTCGACCCTCTCCAGCGATCCGCATACTACACAGGGCAGGCAGTGGATCAGCGATAGATGGTCCTTCAGCTTTCGAGCATCAGGATCAACTTGCCGAGCCCTTTTCTGGACTTTCGGCATACTGAATTTCCTGTCTGTGGATATGCGGAAGCTCATCCGGCTACCTCGCGTATGAGGGTGGGGGTCATGCGCGACGAAGCCACTTGCGAAACTTCCTCCATTTGTCCTCAAGCCACACGGTCAGAAACAGAAAGCCGACCACAGCGATAAAGAGCCCGATAATCAAAAACTTGATTAAGTCGCCAACTGTCCAGATAAACATCTTCTTCTCCATGGAGGCCGTGCCTCCGGTGTTGTGGGCTGCGCTTTAGACTTGATCGTTTTTGCGCAGCCCCACTTGGCAAAATCACTTTTCCGCGAAGTTGATAACGTCCACGGCCACGGGGCGCTTCGACTGTTGAGCAACGCGCAACTGCGTGTTGGTCGTGCGGAGAATTTCGCGGGCCTGAGACGCGACGGAATCCGCCTGCCCAGGCTCCATCTTACCGCTTCTGACCTCGTTCAAGGTTTCCCAGAGGGCCGATTTCAGGTTCTTGGCAGTGAGTTCTTGCTGCTTCATAGTCTCGTTTCCTTTGTTGGGTTTTACCGAGGGTTCCTTTTTCGAGCCGGATTTCGTAATCTGATTGTCGGCTCAACGCTTCGCTGCGAATGTCCATCGCAAGCAAATGAGATTCCCAGAATGGGCCGTACCATTTCTTTGCCCTATACTGGCGGTCGTAGACGCGCTTCCATTCCCGGTATTCCGGCTGGCGGCAATACTCGACGTGACGCGGCATTATCTTTTTGCGCTCAACAGCCGCCTTTTCCGGGTCGTAGGTGCGCTGGAAATAAGCGGCCTTCTTTGCCTTCAGCATCGCGCGGTTTTTGGCGCGGTACTCAATATCGTAAAGACGCTTGGCCTCTTTCTTGTCGGCTTCGGTTTGCCCTTTCCGCCTGCCGAGCCCGGCGCAGGTCCGACCACAATAAAGCGGAGAGCTTTTCTTGCGCGAACGGTTGACATGCCCAGACGCCTTGTCCGTTTCCTTCCCGCAATATGCGCAAGTAATCTTCAATCTTCTTCTCCATGGAGGCCGTGCCTCCGGTTGGGGGTGGGCTATGCAATCATCTTGCGAGGCTTGTCGCCCCATATGGCAAAGGGTATGTCGTCCCCAAGGTCTTCCGAGAATGACTGGCCGCTATCCGCAGCCTGCCCGCCCGACTTTTCCCCGCCGCCAAGCATGGTCACGTCAGTGACGCGCACTTGCAGATAGGTCTTGCCTTCGTATTCCCGCGTCCAGAAATCCCCCGTCACAGCGACGCATGTTCCTTTTGTGAGATACTGCGCAAGGCTCTCACCCCGCTTGCCCCATATGGCACACTCAAACCACATGGTGTGCTTTTCCTTGCCAGCGCGATGATCGACCGCAACGGAAAAGCTGAGAACGGGATCGCCGTCCTGTGTACGCCGAAGCGTGGCGTCCTTGCCGAGACGACCTGCAATGGTGATGGACTTCATGCTGCAATCCTCAGATTGGCGTCGAACTCGCCGAACTTCTTCATGATGTGGTCATAGGTGGCATTGCTTGCCTCCTTGATCTTCTGGAGGCGCTCGCCGCATCCCTTCACGAAGGCGTCAAGTTCCTCCGGGTCGGTGATCTTCTCCGCCTTGGCGAGAATGTCCTTGGCGTCCTTGACATGAGGAGGTTCCTCCTTTTGGGCCGGAGCGGCTTTCTTCGCCGATCCCTGCACGGTGCGGTGTGCGGGGGCGGCCTCATGAACTTCTGCATCCGGGTCATCCAAGTCCTGCGTCGGGATGCAGAAGGCTTGAAGGAGCGCGTATTTGTGCCCAACCGCCATGGCCTTGTTGCTGGACTTGTCGCCACTGTCCATGCCCTCGCCCTCAACTTCGGTCGAAACGCTTGAGCCATCATCAGCCCAGAACGTGTACTCGATACGCAGGCACGTGAAAGCGAGAACTGTACCCTTGGCGTTGGTCCTTTCGTCGCGCACCTTGTCGATCACACGCGAGGTCATGAAAACGCCGTGCTTTGCGAGCAGCGGGTTGATGGTGTTGTAAACATCGTCAATGCCGCGATACTTGAAACCTTGCTGCTCGTTCTTCTTGTCCTTCGCAATGGCGGTGATTTCCGCCATGATCTTGGCCATCTGGCCGTAGATTTTCGGATGGTTCGTCATGTTCACTTCTCCGCTGAAATCGTGAGGGAGCCAGCCTTGCTCCGTTTGATCTGGACGCCGTGCCCGAAGGCCCGGCCAACATCGTTCTCCACGCAGCCCTTGAGGGACTTCGCGGCTTTCTCGAATTTCTTTGCCGCATCCTTGTTGGCGAGCCAGTCGAGCGCCGACGAAGCCCATTCGTTCGAGCCCGTCATATCGACCTCACGCAGCGCCTCGAATGCCACGGGCGCGGGTGGCGGCTCACAACCCTCCGGAGCCGTCTCGGTTTCGACGCAGCGCCAGAAGTCTTCCTCCGCATCTAGAAGAGCGGCGAGGTAGAAGTCATCCATCGCGACTTCAAAAATCTCGTGCTTCTGTGTGCCGACGAAAACGGACAGGACGGCATGGCGAACGCGGGCGCAGTGCATGTTATGATGCAGTTGCGGCATGTAGCGCTGCACCACATCCTCGATTGTCGAGAAGGCGTTGACATGCTTCGCCTCGAAAATCGCGTCCTCTCCCGCCTCGGTGAACGTCATGCCGTCGAGTTCGCAGCGCATGTAGGGCCGGTCGTGGCGCGTCTCGATGCTGTTGCGGCCCGATATCTGTCGGCCCGTGGCGTGCGTATAGAACGCCGCATTGAGGTCTTCAGTTGCCGAGCCCATCTGGACCGGCAAAACCCATGTGAGGTCTTCCGGCTCACGCCTGCCGAGCTTCTCTTCCCAGAGAAAGAGGATGCGTTGTGCATCGCCGGAAAGTAGAATGTTCGCATCGGAACCGCCGATGCCGAGCTTGCGCGCGTCGTGCCATTCCTGAGGCTTTGCGTATGGTGCATTCATGCCGGGATTTCCTCTTCCATAGGTTCGGTCCACACGACTCCATGCTGCGAGCCGTAGGCGTAGATAAA
>DNFZ01000067.1 GCA_003486785.1 Clostridiales bacterium
CGCCTCCGCCTCATCCGCCCGCCTGTTAGCGGCTTCGAGGGCGGAGAGAAGGGTGCGCCTGTCCCTCGCACTCGGCCAAATCCGCTCGTCGGGGAGGTTGTCAAGTTCAGCCTCCCGCTTCCGTATCTCTTCCAGTTCTTCGGCTGTCATTTCAGAGCCGCACTCGTAGCACTTGCGTCGTGCCTCAAGCTCCGCCACCCGTCTGTTTGCGGCATCGAGGGTGGATTCGCGGTATTGCTCGTTTTCTTCGCGCAGCCGAGTGAGTTCAGCAGGATCGGCAATGGCATCGCCGTACAGGTGCTTGATCTGCGCGACGGAGGGCTTTGCAATTGTGCCGCGCAGCATGTTGACGTGGACCGCGTTCGGGTCTGTCACCTTGGTAAGTTCGGCTTCGGCGGACTCTGCGCGGGCGATCAGGTTCTTCACGCCGGTATCAGAGTGCTGGAGCTTTTGCTCCGCCTCATCCGCCCGCCTGTTTGCGGCGTCGAGGGCAGCGAGCGCAGCGGATTTCACGCGCTCGAAATTTTCTGCAACGCCCTGCGTCCAGTCTATTTCCATCGATTCCAGTTCTTCGTCGGTCATGCTGTGTCCTTCTCGTATCGGCCCTTGGCCCAGTTGAACTTGTAGCCGTCTCGCCTGGAAAGCGCAGACTTCGGCTTGTGGATGCCTAGATGCTTGGCGCGCCGCCGGTTGCATTTCGCGATGACATTCACGTCTTCGGCGGTCTTCGTCTTGTGGCATTTGACATGCGCTGGGCGGAGGTTTTCCCAATCGTCGCGGCCCGATATTTCGAGCGCTTCGACGTGTTCGACCTCCCATTTCTCGCCGCGTTGTGGTTTAATCAGTGTACCACATATATGGCATACGCCGCCATGTTCGAGAAACAATCTGGCACGCTGATTTCGCGAAAGTGCCTTGCGCTTGGTCAACGCATCCTCTCCACAAGCGCGGTCCAGTCATCGACAGAAACGCATTGGGCCGCTTCGTCTTCCGGTATGTCGTCAAGCCCGAAGGCATCTTCGATAGCGATGGAGAGCGCAGCCCTTCCCCACGGATCTGGAAACAGGATCGTCCCATCCTCATGGATGGTGCAGCGCTCGCTCGCCGCTATCTCTCGTATGAGGGCGGGGGTCATGCGGTTTCCTTTTCCTTGAGTTCGGCCACGCGCTTCTCGATGGCCTTCTTGAGGTCGAGCGCATCGCCGGGGTACTTGCCCCAGAACTGCTGCAAGGCGATGCGGTTGTATTCCTTCCAGCCCTCAATTTCGGAGGCCCCTTCAAGGTTGCGTATCCAGTGAAGGCAGCGGTCCACGAACTGCCCCGCCGGGACAGCCTGCAAGCCTTCGGAGAACTCGAACATGACAGTGATCATGTCAGGGCCGCCGATAGCCGCTTGCCGCTTCGCTGTGCGCTCCTGCTCTACGATCTCGGTAGCTGTGAGGTCGAGCGTCGTGGCGCGGTCCATTTCGGCATCGACGTAGAGATTGCCGAGGTCTTCGGGCCAGCCCTTCCGGAGGGCGTCCGCTTCGGCGCACTTGGCAAGCATGACGTGAGGCATCTTTCCCCAGTTGCCGCCAGTGTCGAGCGTGGCCTTTCCTGTGGGGCGGCGCTTGCCGTCTTCGCCCGCCGCCCATTCCTCCTTGATCGGCGCATATTCAGCCCAATAGGCACGGCCCGTGATCGGATACCACTTCCCGTCCGGTCCATAGCGATAGACCGTGACTTCCGCGTGCTGAATGCCGAGAGGGTTCGTCTCGCCCTTGAGACTTTCGTCCTGCACGATGCGGGGTGCTTCTTCGTCGGGCCTGTAAAGCCCGCTGCGCTGCGCAATGGCGCGGTATCCGCCGATGCCAGTAATGAAGGACACCTTGCGCTTGTCCGGCCTATCCTTGCTGTAGACAATGGCGTAAATCTGCTTCTTGAACGGGTCCAAGCCGTTCTGCCGGGCAATACTGATGAACATGTCGAACTCATCGGGATTGAGGTCGGCCGCGACGGTGCGCCGGATCAAGTCGAGCTGCTTGCCGGAGAAGTCCATAAGCCCGCGCTGGGGCATGGTGGCGATGTTGTTCATTTTACTTCGTCCTGATCTGCAAGGCGATGCCGCCATTGCCGATGGTTGCGCCTGGAATTTGAGCGCCGTCCTTGAGCGCTGAGAGAAGGGCCTTCTTGTCGAGCTTCGGAGGCTGTGCCACCCAATAGGCGGCGGGGATAAGGCTCTCTTCCGCGATCTCGGCCTTGGGCGGAACCTTGCGGAGCGAGAGCGTGAATGAGGGGCGTTCGAGCTTGTCGATCTCGCCTATGAGCATGGCCTGCTCGACCATCGCCCGCTTCGATCCGATGCGATCCTCGATCCGCTTCTTGCGCTGCGTCAGTTCCTCGATCCGGGAAGCAAGGCCGGTGACGAGCATCCCGTCCTCGTCCATCGACATGACGACGCGCTCTATCATTTCATGGAGCGAGGTTTCGCCCTCGATCATGTCGCGCATGGTTTCGTCGTCATCGCCCAGCGTCTCCTTGAGCGAGTGCTTGAGCGCGGCGGCGGCATTCATCTGCCGGTGCAGCTTGTGTTCTTCGTCGGCCATTACATCCTCATTTCCGCGCGGGCTGTGGCGTTCGCGCCTTGCCACTCGAAATATTTCATTTCGATGTATTTCAGTTGGACCTTGGCGAGGTTGGCCGAGGTCCGCGCATTGACCATCTTTTGCAGAAAGTCGTTCCATTCCGTGCTAGACTTGACGATCTTCTCGGCCTTGGCGTCGGTCATTTCCCCAAGCCGCGATTTCATCTGCGCAAGGACGGCGGTCTTCGTTTCTTCAAGCATCCGCGCCGCTGCATCGGCCTCGACCCACCGCTTTGCAACGATGCGGTATTGCTCGCTAAATGGTTCGTTGTTGCTCACGTCACCGCCTCCCGTCGCCAGCAAGAAGGGCAATGAACACGGCTTTCTGCTCCCGCGACATATCCACGACACGCCGTGGCTTCCGATATGACCGGAACACGGCAACCGCAGCCGACACACTGCCAAGCCCTTCCTTGAAGGAGGCAATGAACTTCGACGCATACCGCTTCACAGCCCGTATACGAGCCCCACGGGACC
>DNFZ01000035.1:0-8547 GCA_003486785.1 Clostridiales bacterium
AAGACCGTCTACTATGTGCGCAGCAAGAGTCTTGAGGTAGAGGACTGCGCAGCGTGCTCGTCCTGATATTTGGCGCTACGATTTTGAAAACGGGAGCAGAAAAATGGAAAAACTAAAACAAAAGCCCCTCTTTAACCCCGACGGAAGCATTGACCTTGCCGACCGCCGCATGATCGCGGGGGACACGACAAACCTCAACGACTTCAACAACATCAAATACAGCTGGTCGCACGAGTGGTACCGGCAGGCGATGAATAACTTCTGGGTGCCGGAGGAGGTCAACCTCTCTACGGACGTGAAGGATTATCCCAACCTGCCCGCGCCGGAGCGCCGCGCCTATGATAAGATCCTATCTTTCTTAATCTTTTTAGACAGCATCCAGACTGCAAACCTCCCCGCCGTTGGCGAATACATCACGGCAAACGAGGTGAATCTCTGCCTCGCGATTCAAACGTATCAGGAGGCCATCCACAGCCAGAGCTACAGCTATATGCTCGACACCATCTGCGAGCCGCAGGGGCGCGACGAGGTGCTGTATCAATGGAAGAATGACGAGTACCTCCTGCGGCGCAACACCTTCATCGGAGAGGCATACAACCATTTTTATCAGGAGCGCACGGCGGAAAACCTCATGCGCACCATCATCGCAAACTATATCTTAGAGGGCGTGTATTTCTACAGCGGGTTCATGTTCTTCTATAACCTCGGCAGAAATAACCTCATGCCCGGCTCGGTGCAGGTCATCCGTTATATCAATCGCGACGAAAACACACATCTTTGGCTGTTTCGCAGCATTCTATTGGAGCTCAAGCAGGAGAACCCGGAGCTCTTCACGCCGGAGAAAGTCGCGCTCTATCGCGACATGATCCGCGAGGGCTGCGAGCAAGAGATCGCCTGGGGCCACTACGCCATCGGCGATGGGGTCGCGGGGCTCACGCGCGAGATGATCACGGACTATGTACAGTATCTGGGCAACCTGCGAAGCACGAACCTCGGCTTTGAGAAGCTCTATGAAGGCCACGACGCGGAGCCGGAGAACCTCAGCTGGGTGAGCCAATACAGCAACGCAAACACCATCAAGACGGACTTTTTCGAGGCGCGCAGCACGGCCTATGCCAAGAGCGGCGCGCTGGTGGACGACCTGTAATACGCTGTGATTTGGCAACCTAACGCATCGTTTTCCATGGCACGGCGTTCGTTAAAACACACGAGGCGCCGTGCTTTTTTTGCGCGCCTTTTTTCTGCTTTCACAGCGCGACATGCCAGCCATATCATATTCTTTCTTGACAAATCTTGAAATAAGTGTATAACAATAGTGGCTTTGCACCGGAAAAAGTTGTTAAACATGCGCATCTCATGCTTTACAAGCGGGATGCAAAGTTGTAAAATTCTGATGTTACAATCCTGTCCTTGGCGTCGCAGCCGAATCCGCGCATCCTTTCTGCGGATTACGGGCGCACCTTCGCTGAGCAGGATTTTTGTCTTAATTTTGGGGGATCGCGCTGAAGATGCGATTCCCCGCGCAAAAGCCGGAGGTGCTCACGGATGATTGGATTTCTCATAGGTCTTCTCTGCGGCGCGGGTGAATTGTTTCTGCTCACGCGTCTGATCAAGGCCGTATCGGCAGGCAACTCTCTCCAAACGCTAGCACTCGTTTTTGGCAAGATCGTTTTGTTCGCCGCGGCAATGGTAGCCGTTGCGCTGCTTTTCCAGCGCCAGCTGCTCTGGTGCGGCGTTGGCGCCTCATCCGTGCTCGTCATCGGCGCGGTAATCATCAATGTAATCCAGCAAAAAAACGGGAAAGGAGAGCGCTAAATGCAGTTTATCATGCCTTCCGCCGGAAAATGGATCGCCATCCTTCTTTCGCTGCTGCTTGGAATTGCCGCGCTCTACGCCCGCGCACGTACCGCTCTGCCGGAAGACACGGATGCAGGCCATCCTGCCGCCAAAAAAAAGCGCAGTCGACTGATGATGGCGGCTGTGCTGCTGCTCTGGCTTTGCAGCGGTCTCACCCTCAGCAGCTTCGGCCTTGGTGAGCGGGAGTTCACGGTTTCCATCAGTCCGACACGCATGGATCTGTTCGGTTTCTCGGTCAGCTCCACGGTGTTTGTCTCTTGGATCGTCATTGCGGCGCTTGCACTTCTCACCGCCGTAATACGCATCTTTGTGATTCCGCGCTTCAAAGAGACGCCGCGCGGCATCCAGCTCGTGCTGGAGAGTGCGGTTAGCGCCATCAACAACCTCACAAAGGAAAAATACGGCAGTAAGAACGAAGGGCTCGCTTCTTATTTCTTTGCGCTTGCCGCGCTGTTGCTCGGCGCCGCGATCGTAGAGCTCTTCGGCGTGCGCCCACCGACGACGGATCTGAGCATGACGCTCACCTACGCGCTGGTCACCTTTGTGCTCATCAATGTTTATGGCATCCGGCAAAAGGGGATTTCGGGTCGCCTTCAAAGCTTTGTCAAGCCAAACGCGATCATTGCGCCTTTTAAGCTGCTCTCCGACCTCGCGATTCCGATTTCGCTGGCCTGCCGTCTCTTTGGCAATATGCTCGGCGGTATGGTCGTGATCGAACTGGTCTATTACGCGCTGGGCGCTTACTCGGTCGGCATTCCGGCGGTGCTGGGGCTCTATTTCAACGCCTTCCATCCGCTGATTCAGTTCTTCATCTTCATCAACCTCTCGCTCACTTTCATCGGCGAGGCGGTCGAAGAGCAGATGGCGTGATGCATCGGCTGCCAAAGCGGCTGCTGCATGCATTACCTTGCGCTTGAAAACAGGCCGGCAAAACCGGCAATGATTTTTGCAGTATTATTTTAGGAGGATTCTTACCATGACGGATATCGGATTGATCGCAATCGGCGCGGGCCTCGCGGTGCTCACGGGCGCAGGCGCAGGCCTTGGCATGGGCATCGCCACAGGCAAAGCCGTGGAAGCGGTCGCCCGCCAGCCGGAAGCAAACGGAAAGATCAACGCGCTGCTGCTGCTCGGCCTCGCGCTGACCGAGTCGACGGCCATCTATGGCTTTGTCACGGCGCTGGTCATGATCTTCACGATGGGCAAATAACGCACCAAAGAGGGATATGCATGGAATTTCACATCATTGATTTCATCGAGCACGCGCTCAATCTGCTCATCCTCTTCGTGTTGCTGCGTACCTTCTTGTATAAGCCGGTGAGCAAGTTCATGGCGGAGCGAGAGGCGAAGTTTGCGCGCGAGCGGGAGCAGATCGACGCGAGCCGTGACGAGGCGAACGCGCTCAAAGCACAATACGAAACCTCGATGAAAAACGCAAGGCTCGACGCGGAACACATCGCCGAGGAGCGCCGCAAAGCCGCCGAGCGCGAAGCGGACGATCTGCGCAAGAAAGCCAAGCAGGACGCGCAGGAGATTCTTGCCGACGCTCTGCAGCAGGCGGCCGCAGAGCGCGAGGGGATGATGCGCGAGCTCAAGGAACAAACCGCCGAGCTAGCCGTGGACATCGCGGGGAAAATCCTCGAGCGTGAGGTCTCAAAGGCGGATCATCAGCGCATCATCGAGCGCTTTTTCGACAAGGTCGGCTAAAACGCTCTGTATCGCTTAGGATTGCGTGGCAACCGCTCCGGATTGTTTCAATGCGTGTGTTTTTAGCGCGCATTAAGCGGCATCTGATCCGGTTTTGAACTGCTTTATGAGGAAAGTGAGCTCCGTATGGCTCTAAAAGGCGAACTATTCACTGCCGGCCCGTTCGGCGAAGATCAAATCGAATCCGTCAAGCAGCGCTTCTACGAATTGCTCGGCCAGGAGGTTTCCTTCGAGGTCAAGCAAAACGAAGCCCTCATCGGCGGTTTTCTCGCCATCATCGACGGGAAGATTTATGACGCGAGCGTTGCGCATCACGTCAAGGAAGCGCAGCATCTGCTCGTCTCGGATACCGTGTGCGGCTTGGAGATCGTAACCAAAAACGCACAATCGTCGGGCGACGATCAAAGGCCGCTTCACAGTAGCGCGGCGCAGATTGGCCAGACGCTAAAAAAACGCATCTGTTCCTTTGAAAACAAGGATGCCGTTTACGAGTATGGCGTCGTCTCCAGCGTTGGCGATGGCGTGGTGCGCGTAGAGGGCCTTTGTCATACCCGCTATGGCGAACAGATCGCCTTCGAAAACGACGTATACGGCATGGCGATGGATCTCGAGCTGGGCGGCGTCGGCGCCGTGCTTCTCAACGGTCAGGACAATGTGCGCGTCGGCGAGCGCGTCTACGGCACGGGCCGCGTGGTCGAGGTGCCGGTCGGCGATGAGATGCTTGGCCGCGTGGTCAATCCCATCGGCATGCCGCTGGACAACAAGCCGCTCAACCCGCTTCGCTATCGCCCCGTAGAATCCCCCGCGCCGCGCATCATCGATCGCCAATCGGTCAACGAGCCACTCATGACGGGGCTTCTCGCGGTAGACGGCATCATCCCCATCGGACGCGGCCAGCGCGAGCTGATCATCGGAGACCGGCAGACGGGAAAGACCACCATCGCCATAGACACCATCCTCAACCAGCGCGGCAAGCAGGTCTATTGCGTCTATGTCGCCATCGGGCAAAAGCTCTCCACCGTCGCCCAGATTCACGAAACGCTGCTATCAGCCGGCGCGATGGACTATACCGTCATCGTCGTGGCGAATGCAAGCGACTGCGCGGCGATGCAATACCTCGCGCCCTACGCAGGCTGCGCCATTGCCGAGCAGTTTATGTATGACGGCAAGGATGCGCTGGTCATCTACGACGATTTGAGCAAGCACGCGGTGGCCTATCGCACCATGTCGCTGCTGCTGCACCGCCCGCCGGGACGCGAGGCGTATCCCGGAGACGTCTTCTATCTGCACAGCAGGCTATTGGAGCGCGCGGGGCATCTGAGCGAAGCCAACGGCGGCGGGTCGCTCACCGCGCTGCCCATCGTTGAAACCATGGCGAGCGATATCTCCGCTTATATTCCGACCAACGTGATCTCGATTACCGACGGCCAGATCTATCTTGAACCGGAGCTGTTTCACTCCGGCGTGCGCCCTGCGGTCAACGTCGGCCTCTCGGTCTCCCGCGTCGGCAGCGCCGCGCAGAAAAAGGCCATGCGCAAGGTGGTCAAAAAGCTCCGTCTCACGCTGGCGCAGTATCGCGAGCTGCAGATCTTCGCGCAGTTCGGCTCGGATATCGACAGCGTGACCAAGGAGATTCTCGACAACGGCGACCGCCTCAGCGAGACGCTCAAGCAAAACCAGCACGAGCCGCTGCAGATGAGCGAGCAGGTGCTGCTGCTCTACGCGGTCATGAACGGATTTCTCCAGGACGTTCCCTCGCCGCATGTGCGCGCCTTCCAACGCGGTCTTTTACAGTACATGCGCCGCAACTACGGCGCGCTGCTGGACGAGATGGAAGAAAGCGGAGATCTCACCGAGGAACTGACCGAAGAGCTGCGCGCCGGCATCGAAAACTATCAGCTCACCTGCCAGGCTTAGCCGGCAGACGGCGTTTTGCTGCATCGCTGAGAGAATATTGATCTGAAAGGAGACGACCACGCATGGCGAATATGAGCGACATCCGCTTTCACATCAAGAGCGTAAAGCAAACGCGCCAGATCACCAACGCCATGCACATGGTCTCCGCGGCGCGCATGCGCAGAGCCCTCGACGGCATCGCGCAAAACCGCGCATACTTCTTTCACGCACTGGATATCATCGTAGACATACTCAACCACACAGGCGACATCTCGCATCCATATCTTCGGCATCGCGCGGGAAACAAGGTCGCCTACATCGTCGTCTCCGGCGAAAAAGGGCTCTCCGGCTCCTATAACCACGCCGTGCTCTCGCTGGCGGACAAGCTCATGGCGGATAAAAACGTTGTGAAGCTCTACACCATCGGCAGCGTGGGCACCTCGCACTTCTTGCGCCGCGGCATCATGCCGGACCGAAGATTTGAGCGTCTTGCGGAAAAGCCCAGGCTCGACCAGGTGCGAAGGCTCATGACCATCCTCATCGCGCAGTATGACCGCGGGGAGATCGACGAGCTTCGCATCGTCTATACGCGCTTCATCAACACGCTCGCGCGTGAGCCCATGGAGCAAAAGCTCTTGCCCATCGAGCTCAACGACTTCAAGCGCGGCAGGCCCACGAGCACGGAGGACGAGGCGTATGACCGCTCCTTCATCCTCTACGACCCTTCGCCTAAGGAGGTGCTCAACGCGCTGATACCGCAGCTGCTCATCGGTTATGTGTACGGTGCGATCGTACATGCCTATGCGAGCGAAAACTGCTCCCGCATGACCGCGATGGACAACGCCACGCGCAGCGCGGATAAGATGATCGACAAGCTCACACAGCAATATCATGCCGTGCGCCAGCTCACCATCACCAACGAACTCACCGATATCATAGGCGCGGCAAACGCTGCAAACGCGGAAAGAGCGGCAAGAACCGCCCATCATCCGGAGGAGAATCACGCATGACGCATCAAGAACAAACCGGCAGCATCGTCCGCATCATAGGCCCCGTGCTGGATGTGCGCTTCAACGAGGGCAGCGAGCCGCAGCTCAAGACCCTGCTCGTCACCCAGACCGAGCCGCCTGTGCACATTGAGGTTGTGCAGCATTTCGCGCCCGGCGTGGTGCGCGCCATCGCGCTTGAACCCACGGAAGGGCTCTCCTGCGGCATTTCGGTGCGCAACACCTTAGCGGGCATCCGCGTTCCCGTCGGCGAAGCCGTGTTCGGCCGCGTGATCGACTGTCTCGGCCGTCCTATCGACGGGCTCGGCCCCATCGATGCACCCCGGCGTGACGTGCATCAGGCGCCGCCTTCGTTTATGCATCAGCGGCCCTCTACCACGCTGTTTGAAACGGGCATCAAGGTCATCGACCTGCTCGCGCCCTATCCCGTCGGCGGCAAAATCGGCCTCTTCGGCGGCGCGGGCGTTGGCAAAACGGTGCTGATTCTCGAGCTCATCCACAACATCGCAAAAAACCGCGGCGGCTACAGCGTCTTTACAGGTGTTGGCGAGCGCAGCCGCGAGGGCACGGATCTGATCGCGGACATGCGAGAAAGCGGCGTCATCGCGCGCACGTCCCTGGCGTTTGGCCAGATGAACGAGCCGCCGGGATCGCGCATGCGCGTGGCGCTTGCCGGGCTCTCGATGGCGGAATACATCCGCGACGAGATGCATCAGGACGTGCTGCTTTTCATCGACAATATCTTCCGCTTTGTACAGGCGGGAAACGAGGTCTCCGCGCTGCTGGGGCGTATGCCTAGCGCGGTCGGCTACCAGCCTACGCTAGCCAACGAATTGGGCGAACTTGAAGAGCGCATCGCAAGCACGCCGCACGGCTCCATCACCTCCGTGCAGGCCATCTATGTGCCCGCGGACGATCTGACCGACCCTGCGCCGGCAACGATTTTCTCGCACCTCGATGCGACCACCGTGCTCTCCCGCTCGATTGCTGAAATCGGCATCTATCCCGCGGTCGATCCGCTTGCGTCGTCCTCACGCATACTGGAACCCGCTATCGTGGGTGAGCGGCATTACCGCGTGGCCCGCCGTGTACAGGAGACGTTGCAGCGCTATCACGAGTTGCAGGACATCATCGCCATTCTCGGCATGGATGAGCTCTCCGATGACGACAGGCAGACCGTTTACCGCGCAAGAAAGATCCAAAACTTCCTCTCCCAGCCCATGCACGTCGCCGAAGTCTACAGCGGCCAACCCGGCTGCTCGGTTTCGCTATCGGACACGATTGCGAGCTTTGAGGAGATTGTAGACGGCAAGGCGGACGAGATTCCGGAGTCGCTCTTTCTGCTGGCGGGCGGCATCAGCGAGGTGCATGCACGCTACGCCGAGATGAAGAAGAACGCGCAGGCGTAATCCACCCTTGCATAACACGCTTATTTGATCAGAAGCGATTATTTGATTGATCGCATGAACCACATTCAGCGGACACGATTGCGCACGCGATCGGAGAGGAGAGAGCATGGCAAAGCCGTTTCGCCTGCTGGTGGCTACGCCGGAGCGGGAGTTTTTCAGCGGAGAAGTCGTCTCCGTCATCGTGCAGTCCATCGCAGGTACGCTCGGCGTAATGGCGGATCATGTTCCGATGGTCTCCGCGCTGGATGTCGGCGCGCTCATCATCCAAACGGATGAGCAAAGCAGGCGCACGGCATTTCACTCCGAAGGGTTTATCGAGGTGCGGCCGGAGTGCGTCTATATCCTCGCGCAGGCCTGCGAATGGCCGGAGGAGATCGACGAAAAACGCGCGCTGGAAGCCGAGCTGCGCGCGCAGGAACGTCTGGCGCAGGAGAGCGCGGACGAGCCCGTGTCCATGGGGCACAGCAAGGTTGCCCTCATGCGCGCGATGACGCGACGCAGGATCAAGTCTATGTCCTCGATTGGAACAAAATAGAACTTCACGCTTGCTGAAAAAGCGCACCGGCAAAACGGCGCGTTTTCTCGGAATTTTGATAAAGTCTATGCTCTCGACTGGAGCAAAACAGAGCTTCTCGCTGCTTAAAAAGCGCACCGGCAAAACGGCGCGTTTT
>DNFZ01000035.1:8564-11642 GCA_003486785.1 Clostridiales bacterium
TGGTCAGTCAAACAAATCTTTCTGCGGAACGGGGGTGTGATTGGGATGCACAGACGAAGGCTTACGAAAGCGGTCATCGGCGCGTTCTTTGCCACGCTTGCGCTCTGCGTGGCACTCTCGGTCTACATTGAGTTCGGCAGGCGCGCGCGCGAGGACGACCAGATGAAGTTCATCGCGGGGACGGTCAGCGCGCAGGCTTACGAGGTGCTCTCCGCGCAGCTCAACAAGGCAAGAACGCTGGAGGCGTTCGTGGTGCAAAACGAAGGCGGCACGGACGGCTTTGAGCGCGTGGCGCGCCTGCTCGTAACCGACAGCGCCGTGCGAAACGTGCTGCTCGCGCCTGACGGCGTGGTCAACGCGGTCTACCCGCTGCAAGGCAACGAAAGTGTGCTTGGGCACGATCTCACCGGCAAAAAAGCGGGCGATAAGGAAGCGCAGACTGCCATCGAGCGCGGCACCATGCTCATGGCGGGGCCGTTTCGCCTCGTGCAGGGCGGCATGGGCATCGCGGGCAGGCTTCCGGTGTATCTCGATGGTTCGTTCTGGGGCATCGTCTCGGTTACGCTCAACTACCCCGATGCGCTGGACGGGCTGAGTATACCGTCATCTGTTGCGGCGCAGGGCTTTGCCTGCCGCATCTGGCGCATCAACCCGGATACCGGAGACGAGCAAACCATCGTCAACAGCGGCGCGGGCATGCAGCGCCGCGCGCTCGACTACGCGTTTCCAATCTATCACTCCGAGTGGCACGTAACCATCTCCCCTGTGCAGCCCTGGTATACCAATGCCAGCGTGATCTTCTCGGCGCTGGTGAGTTTGCTCCTGAGCTTCTCGGTTGCCACCGCCGTTGCCAGCCGCGGCACAATCCGCCGCATGGAGCAGGAAGCGGCGCAAACCCGCATCGCCGCCCTGCAAAAGCAAGCGGAGTATGATCGCACCAATGTGCTGCTCGCGCAGATCAGTTCGCACTTCTTCTATCACACGCTCAACGCCATACAGGCGCTCATCATACTCGACCCCGACGCGGCCTACAAGATGACGGAGGATTTCTCGCGTTTTCTGCGCTTCAAGGTGGACAGCGTGAGTGTGGAGAGCGGGCTAGTGCCGTTTCGCGAGGAGCTGCGCACCGTGCGCGCCTATGCGGAAATCAACAAAATTCAGCTGCAGGGACGGCTCGCGATGGAATACGACGTGTTTGACGCGGACTTTCTCATCCCCGTGCTCACCATTCAGCCCGTGGTGGAAAACGCCATCATACACGGCATCAAGCCAAAGGTCGGCGGCGGAACGATCTGCGTCAGCCTCAGCCGCGAAGATGGCTTTTATATCGTGCGCGTAAGCGACGACGGCGTGGGTTACCGGCCAGGCGAGGAAACGAGCGCGCACTCGGTCGGCATACAGAACATCCGAACCCGCATGGAGCAGTTTGCCGGCTGCTCGATTCACGTTAAGAGCGAGCCGGGGCGCGGCACCACGGTTTCGCTGATCTATGCCGACAGCCTGACCAAGGAAGCCGCAACATACGCCGCCGCAGGCATGAGCAAGGAGGCAACATGAAAACGATACTCGTAGACGACATGGTGCTGGATATGCAACTTCTCGAGCTCAAGTGCGCGGATATGCCGGAGATCGAGATCGTCGGCAAATTCACGCGGCCGGAGGAAGCCATCGCCTACGCAAACGCGCACGAGGTCGAGTTTGCAATGCTGGATATCGATATGCCCGGCATGAACGGCATCGAGCTCGCGATGCGCCTGCGCGAGATGCGGCGGGACATCATCATCGTCTTTATCACAGCGCACCCGCGCTTTGCGGTGGAGGCGTTTCAGATGAAGGCGGACTATATGGTGTTTAAGCCCTTCGACCGGGATGACATTCAGGATGTGCTCGAGCGAGCGCGCCTGCTGCACAGCAGGCAAAAAAAACGCGTCCAGTTTCATACCTTCGGCAACTTCGAGATGCTGGTGGACGGAACGCCCGTTCGCTTCGTCTCCGCCAAGGCAAAGGAGCTCATGGCCCTTTGCGTGTTTTACGAGGGGCGAAACGTGGGCATCTATGACATCATTGAGCATCTCTGCGAGGACAGCGAAAACAAGACCGCCGAGAATACCGGCTATCGCAGAACGATCAAGGAGCTCAGCGACACGCTGAAAAACTGCAACGCGGAGGAGATCTTCGTGCGTGAGCGCGGCAGCTGCCGCATCCGCCGCGAGCTGGTCTCCTGCGACTATTACGACTTCTGGGCGGGCAAGGCGGACGCGCTCTCCCGCTTTGACGGGCGGTTTATGAGCGACTATGCCTGGGCGGAATCCGCCATCTACCGCATGTGCGAGAAAAAGGGATTGTTATAAGCAGCGATTCTCATTGCAATGCAAAAAAACACGGCTGACTCTGACGCATCAAAAAATAATATATGATTCTATCGAATCCGTACGGTTCTCGTACGGTTCGTATGATATATTATCCGCTAAATAAGCGTTCCGGCGCGGATCGCACCTGCATACGCGCCCGGGTTGGAAGAAATAATTGCACACACCCCGCTGACAGCGGCGAAACAAGGACGTTTCGTACGGTTTCCGTACGGAACGTTTGTTATATTGCTTGTAGATTCGATTATGCAATACCGATTTGCAATCAAGCCAAAAACTGTCAGCATCACGCAATCCTATTTCTTTCAACACAACGCAAATAATGATAAACAGATACGATAACCATCTGGCATACACATTGCCATCCGCCGGAATCGGGAAGGGGACGTAGTCTATGAGCGAAATTCTCCGCATGGAGCATATTAGCAAGCAGTTTGGGGACTTTTACGCCAATCGTGACATCAGTTTTGATGTGCGCAAAGGCGAAGTGCATACACTGCTGGGTGAAAACGGCGCAGGAAAGAGCACGCTGATGAACGTGTTGATCGGCCTGTATCAGCCGACGGAGGGCTTTATCTACCTTCGCGGAAAAAGGGTTGAAATCGACTCTCCGGCAGAAGCGGTCCACCTCGGCATCGGCATGGTGCATCAGCACTTCATGCTCGTGCCAGTATTCACCGTAACAGAAAACATGATCCTCGGAGCAGAA
>DNFZ01000152.1 GCA_003486785.1 Clostridiales bacterium
CGCCTGCCCGTCCACCACGGCCTCGGTGGTCGCTGCGGCTTCCGTTGCCCTGGGCTTAAATCGCAGCGCACGGAAGATGATCACCGCAAAAAACGCGACGACAAGCGCGGCCAGCGCAATCCAGAAATACATCATGGGTTTTATCTCCTTCTCCGCTTCCGGTATATAAGCGGGTGCCTGCGTTGCTTGCCCGGCGCAATGCCGGACGCGAAAAACTGATTACAGCAGGTTTCTCTTGTAAAGAATGCGCGCCACGCCGATGGCGATCAAGGCGCCCACCGGTACGAGGATGCCCACCGCGCTGCTGAGCGACGGCACGAGCAGAAACAGCGTGATCATGAACACCAGCGGCGCGATGGCGATCTTCCAATCCTTGGAGATAAACACGACGCCCAGTGCGCCAAACAGCGCCGGCAGGATGTTTTCAAAAGCGGGCTGAAGCACGGGGCTTTCCAGCACAGGCGCGATCTGTGAGAGCAGCAGCACGCCCAGCGCGATGATCAGCGTAGTGACGATAGAGCTTGTGGCGATGGCGAGCGTGGAGATCACCTCGCCCTCCTCCGTGCCGGCTTGGACCCCCGCGCGATCCATGGAGTTGAGCGCACAGGGCACTTTGAGATTTGCCAAGTTTCCGGTCACAAAGCCGAGATAGGAGCCGCCCGTGCCGAGCATGGGAACATAGGTGAACACCTCGATTACCCCGACCGTCCAGAAGATCGGCGCAACGCTGATCAACCCCTTGAGCACACCACCGATCGAGGGCCATGCGCTGTAATAAACGCAGATGGCGACGGGGACTGACAGCAGCAGCGCAAGCGCGCTGAATATCCAGACCCGGCCGATTCTGTGTACGCTGTCGCGATAACTCATCTCTTGTTTCATATTCGTTTTCCCTCCTCAGCCGATCATGCTCTGAACGAGTGTCGTAATCGGAATCGAAAGCGCCATGCCGCCCAGAAGGCTGATCGGCAGTGCGTAGTCCTCGATCCATTTTGCGTTGAACACCTTGCGGACAAGCCCGCAGATCATCATGAGCGCCGCGCTGGCGAGCATGACAAAAACGGGAATCCAGCCTGCTAGCCCCTCTTGCACACGCGCAAACACGAGACCCAGAAACGCGGAGATCATGCCCAGGAAAAGGCCTGAAAGAAAGATCTGGCCCCATTTGGAATCCTTGCTCTTGATGCTGCTGATGCCCTTTTCAATCTTTTTACCGAGCAGCGGAACCAATACCAGCCCCGGTATGATGCCCAGCGCCATAACCCACGCAATCGCCGCAAAAATCTTCGGGTCCGTGATGCGCTGCGAGAGCGAGGAGCCGATCGCGGTCGCCGCCGCTGCAGCCGCCGTCGCTTCATACGTCAGCGACCCGATGACCGTAAGCCGCAGCCACGGCAGCGGAAACCCAAGGGCGTTGCTCAGCGCGACCACGCCGAGCAGAATCGCAAACGCCGGCGCGACGGTGAAGAGCGCAGAGGAGCCTACGGTTTTCTTGAGCGCTTTCATGTCCATGCCGAGTTCTTTGCCGCGCCTCCACGCCTTCATGAAGAAGACGATAGATTGCAGCAGTACGAACGCGATCACCAAAGCGACCACAACGTACATGAACGTGTTGTTGGGGTTAAATTCCATCCCGGTTCTCCCTTCCGTTTTTTACAAAAATAGATGTTGCATTTCGGATTCGCCCCGTATCGTGTATGCGACTGGAAAAAAGCGTCGCTCGATCGGGCGGAAACGGCTTTTGCGCTATGACGCGAGGCGCGCTCTTTTTGCGCGCTGCGTCATGCCGATGGTATACAGCACCAGCGCGGCGGCGATAAACGCAAACGCGACGATCCGATCCTGTGTGAGCGCTTCTTGAAACACCAGCACGCCGATGATCATTTGCAGCGTCGGGCTGGAATACTGTAAAAAACCAACCGTCGTGAGCGGCAGCCGGTTGACGCCATAGGTAAAGAGAATCAGCGGGCTCGCGGTGACGACGCCGGTGAGCAGCAGCAGCACCGTCGTGAGCGGCGTGAGCTTTGCAAGGGAGACGTGGCTTGCGGGCGCGAACACGAGAAACGCCAGCGCAAAGGGCGCAATCAGCAGCGTCTCCACCGCAATGCTCGCAAGGCCGCCGACGCCGGCGAGCTTCTTGAGCGTTCCGTAGAGGCCAAAGGACAGCGCGAGAACGACGGCGACCCAGGGAAATGCGCCGTAAGCAATGGTTGCGATCAAAACGCCGATTGCGGCAAGGCCGAGCGCGATCCAGTCGATCACGCCGCTGGTCTCGTGAAACAGCGCAATGCCGATGGCGAACACCACGAGCGGATTCATATAGTATCCCAGGCTGGAGTCGAGCAGATGGCCCGCGTTGACCGCCCAAATATACACGCCCCAGTTGATGGTGATGGTAATCGCCGCCGGAATCATGAAGCGCATCTTCTTCTTATCGCGGATAACGGCTTTCACGTCCTGTGTTTTTTTCGTAATCAGCAGAAGCCCCGCGGTAAACACTGCCGACCAGATGATTCGATCGGCCAAAATGAACACTGCGTCCATTTGTTCCAGCAGATGCCAGTATAAGGGCAGCAGCCCCCAAAGGATATAGCACGCAAGGGTGCTGAGCAGTCCGATATTGCGTTCTTTCATAATATACATTACACTCCGTTCCGATCATTCTAACACAGACGAAACGAGGAGCAAATGCTTTTATCTCAGAAACGTGAAATTTACTCCGACACGGCCGATTGCGGCTGCGGCAAACAGTCGCGCGCAGCGATGAAGAATCCGCAGATAAAAAAGAAAATCCCCCGGATTACTCCGAGGGAAAACGCGGCTCCTCGCCTTTGCGCAGGCTTTTCTTCCTGCCAAAGAGGGGGAGTTGGTTGTAGTTCAGCGGCTCTTAGCAGCTAGCTTTCGCAGCCGGGTGACGAAACCTCATCCTGATCAGGTATGCTACGATGTATAGACGGTCCAACATTTCGCTCACGCTCACTTTCATACATCTTGTTTCTTCTATGCTCGTATCATACAACATATATGTGAACGGATTTTTATTGAAAAATGAAGATTCTATTATTTTGTGTAAACAGTCTGTTTCCGGCAGATGTCGTTTTTGTGAAAACCAATCAGCCAGCCGTTTGTTTGTGCATTGCACCGTTATTGCCGGTGCGATCAGTCTTCATTCTCCTCGTCTTGTGCCATATAGGTGGTGCGCTCGGAGCCATATTGATAGTAGGCGCCGATCACTTCCTCGCGCGCGCCGTAAACATGAACGCTGTAGTCCTTCTCCGAGAGATAAATCTTAAAGTACTGCAGATCCGGCATGTCGACATATGCGCGGAAATGATCCGCAATGGCGTATGATTCGCGCACCACGCCGTCTTTATCGATGCGAACCGTGTCACCGCCCGGACAGTCAACTGCTGTTCCAGCGCCAATGCTCGCCGCAACGCGTGTGGATACCGGCCGCGTGGTCGTTCCGCTGAAGTTTTTCTCCACTACCCAGAACTCGGTCGCCGCATCAAAGAGATACTTTGCCATGGCCACGGTGTCTTTGATGTCGGCCGGCTTCTGCGCTTTTGCGGGCGACGGCGCAGGTGTGGGCTCGTCGGGAGTCGGTGTCGGTTCTTCCGCCGCAGGTGCTTCGGGCTCTCCGGTCGGATCCGGCGGCAGCTGCACAGGCGCTTCCGGTTCTTCGGAGGGCGCGGGGGTGTTTTCGGTCTGCTCGGCCGTCGGGGTCGGCGTCGGAGCTGCGTTGTCATTCGCCTCGCCTTTGTTTTGATAAACGAGGACTAGCTCCTGCTGCACCGGCACATTGACGGGCGCTGCCAGCAGCACAACCTCGTTTGTCTGCGACGCGGCAAGCGGTACCTGTTCGTCAGAGATGACCTCGGTCGCCTCCTGCACCGGATCGGATGCCTGATAAACGACCTCGGAGCGGATGCCACGCTCAGAAACCGCAAATAAACCTACAACCATCAGCGCAAGCAAGCATAATCCCAGAACGATGAACCATTTTCTGTTTTTTCTGTTTTTCATACGATGTTACTCCGCGTTTTACTTTCTTGACTTCATTATAATGCGAGTATGTTACATACCCGTTGTAAAAATTATATATTTTTCGGCTTTTTTTGCGTCGCTCTCCGTCTATAATCGCCTGTTTATGGGTTATTATTGCAATTGTTTCATCTTCGTTACATGAAGCACGGCTTTTGTTCGCGGATCGCGTGAAGTCATGCAATCCGCGCTTTCGCGCGTGGTGGCCCTCATCGCCGGCAGAAAGAAAGCACCCTGCCGTCACGGCAAGGCGCAATACGCTGCATTCGATAGATTGTTCGGGGCTCGCTATGCCCGCTGCATCCATATGCGCGGAATAAGCGCCGCGTCATCGCGCTGTTCAGCCCGCGCTCTCATCCTTCTTCGCGTCCTCGTTCTCCATACGCGGATGACTGCCTGATGCTGCAAAGGGCATGCCCAGCACGCGCTCGATAAACACGCGCGAAACAGCCGGATCAAACTGCGTTCCCGCGCATCGAATGATCTCCGCCGCAGCCGCCTCGCTCAACATGCCTTTGCGATAAGGCCGGTCTTCGGTCATCGCATCAAACGCGTCGATAACCGAGACGATCCGTGAAATATACGGGATATCCTCGCCGCTGAGCCCCTGCGGATACCCCGTTCCGTCCCAGCGCTCATGGTGGCAGAGAATATAGCCCGCGATGCCCTGCAGCTCCGGTATCGTCAGCGCGATGCGATAGCCGATCTCGGGATGCCGACGGATCTCAGCCCACTCGAGCTCTCCCAGCGCGCCGGGCTTGCTCAGCACGCTGTTGCTGATGCCGATCTTGCCGATGTCATGCAGCGTCGCCATGAGCTCCAGCGAGACGATGTCGACCTCGTTGAGCCCAAGCTCGCCGCCCATCTGCCGCGCGTGCCGCGCCATTCGCTCCGCGTGCTCCATGGTCTCGTTGCTCTTGGAGAAAAGCAGTTCCTTGATCGTTGAGAGCAGCGTGCTGCGGATGCTCTGGTGCTCCAGCAGTTTGCGGCGGTACATATGCTCTTCCGCTGTTTTTAAGACTTCGCTGATCGTCTGTTCCTCATTCGTTTTTGTCGCATATCCCAGCGAAACGCTCAGGAAGAAATTCTCTTCGCGGGACTCGTTCTTTCGCGTTTCGAACGCCTTGCTGATCCGCGCGACGATCTGGACGACCTCCTCCCCGCTGGTTTTGGGCAGCAGAATGGAGAACTCGTCTCCGCCCGTGCGCGCAACGATTCCATCTCCGCAGTTGGCCTTGAGCAGCGCCGCGGTCTCGACGATGAGCTTATCTCCCTCGCTGTGGCCAAAAAGATCGTTTGTGAGCTTGAGCGCGTTGATATCTCCAGTGATGACGGAATATGGCAGCTCATTTGCCGCATCCATGCGATAGAGCTCCGTATCGAAATACATGCGGCTAAAGAGGCCGGTCATTACGTCGTGTATGCTCAGATACTTGATCTTGTCCTCTTTTGTTTTGCGATCCGTAATGTCCCGGCTGATGCCGATGAGTCCTGCAAGCTCGCCCGCATCGTCGTAAAACGGCGTCTTGAGCGTTTCGGTGATGATTGTGCGCCCGTCCGGGTATACGACTGTCTCTTCACTTCTACCCGGCTGCTTGTGCCCAAGCGCTTCGGCATCCTTACTCACAAACAACTCTGCCGTGTCCTGATCGTATAGCTCAAAATCGTTTCTGCCGATCAGTCGCGCTTTGCTGATGCCGGATGCCTGCTCAAACGCGCGGTTGCAGCCAAGATAGACCCCGGTCGCATCCTTATAGAATATATGGTCGGGGATGGAATCGAGCAGCGCACTCAAAAAGCCGGAGGTTTCACGATGCCGTCGTTCGCTCTCGAGCAGCTCCTGCTCGCGCGCAAATTCGCTTGTGATGTCCTGTGCGATGCAGATATAGTCGCTCTGCTCCCCAGGCTGCGCGCGATTAAGAATGGCCACATACAGATGCACGCGAACCACCTCGCCATCCGCACGGAGATACCGCTTGACCAGATCATACTGCTCAATCTCGCCTCTTAGCATTTGTTTGAACAGCCCATGATCTTTCTCCAGATCCTCGGGGTGTGTATACGTCTTCCAGCTGGTGTTTTTAACTTCGTCCTGCGTCATGCCCAGCATTCTTGCAAACGCGTTGTTTACGTAAGAAACAACATCGNNTCCACGATGATGCCAACCGGCGCCTGCTCGCAGACCTTCTGGAAACGGATTTCGCTCTCGCTGAGGAGCTTTTCCGTTCGGATGCTCTTTCGCTCATAGGTGATGATCAGGCACATGGCAAGCGTGCCGAGCGGATAGATCACCATCACAGGCCCTGCAATGGCTTCCACGGTCGCTTGCCTGACCTCCGGCGGAAGAAACATCGCGCAGAGCATCATGACGATGTGCGTTGCCAACCCCAAAAGGTAAAACTCGATATGCCTGAGCTTTTCCGGATTTTTTCGAATGGCGCGCCAGAGCACGCCGATGACGGCGGAGGAGAGCGTGACCGCCACGCCCATCATCATGCCGGGTCCACCGATATACACGCGATAGAGCGCGACCATACCCGCAGCGATGGCGGTCGGCAGCACGCCATAGAACAGGCCGGCGACGCTGATGAGGATCGATCTGGTGTCAAATATCACATTGTTGGGCAAGCGGATGGCGATAGTGACGATGGCGATGCCGGCAAAGCCCAGCACAACGCCGCCCAGCATTTTGAACAGCAGCTTCTGCGCGCAGATCTTTTGATAAAAAAGATTGAAGATGATGCTGATCGATAACAGAAGGGTCGTGTTTAACACCAGATTCAAAGCAATCTGCATACAGTCGCCCTCCAAAGAAAAACATAGGGGCTTATTTTGAAACAACGGCTCGGCGGATCAATGCTCGAAGCCTGAACCGTTTTCTAAATACGAAGAATACGGGTATCACGTTGTGTTTGCAGCGATGGTTTCAAACCATGAAAGCGTATGATTCATTCTAACACCATTTTGAGCAAAAATGAATCTGCAACACATTTTTTCCTGCGGAAGCATAATCAACACCCGAATGCGGCAATCGATGTGTAATCCGATATATATGGAAGCTCCGCCAACAGAAGCGCGTCGCTCTCAGCGCATACTTCCTGTTTTGTTGACAAAAAGACGACTATCGTGACGCAAGGCGCGCCTGCGTTTACAATCTCTTCGCCTGTTGATATAATGAAACATATTTTTGTTCGAAACTCTCCGCCGCACCTTGCGGTAACCCTCTAGGAGTTCATGTCTTGATAAAGCAGGTGATTATGATGCATTCAAAACCGATATGCAAGCGTTTATCAAAGTTATTTCTCTTTGCGTTGTGCTTTGGCGCGCTTTGCATCTTTACGGCCTGTGCGCCCGGCGATGTGCCGGCTGCGCAAGCGCCGACTACGCTCGACTTGCGCGACGCGGGGCTGACCGATGTGAGCGACCTTCTCACGCAGACGCAGCTCGTTTCGCTCGACCTGCGCGGCAACGCGCTCTTTGCAGCAGACTTTGACGCGCTGCGCGCCGCGCTGCCGGATTGCGACATTCTCTGGAGTGTGCCGCTTGGCGACGCGCGCTTTGACAGCAACGCAACCACGCTCTCGCTCGATGCGGTGACGGACGATCTTGAGGCCATGCTTGCCTACTTCCCCGCTCTTTCAACGGTTCGGCTCTCATCCGCGCCGGACAGCGCCACAGCAGCCGCGCTGCGCGCGCGCTACTCCGCCGTGCAGTTCCTCTGGGATGTGGAGCTTTTCGGCCTCACCTACCCGGAGAGCACGCAAGCGCTCGATCTAAGCGCGGCGCAAGTCGATCTTTCGGCGCTCAAGAGCAAGCTCGATCAGCTTCCGGCGCTCAAGCAGATCACATTCGGAGATGAAGCGTATCCGCTCCAGGATCAGCTTGCGCTGGCAAAGGCTTATCCTTCGATTGATTTTATCTGGAATGTGCAGCTGCTAGAAGACCTGTCCGTTCGCTCGGACATCACCGAGCTTGATCTTCAAAAGTACAAAGTGCCGGACGCCGCAGCGTTTTCCGATGCGCTGGTGCTGTTTCCAAACCTGACGCTGCTCGACATGTGCGGCGCGGGGCCGGACGACGACGAGATGGCAGCCATGCGCGCGCGCTACCCCGCGATCAAGTTTGTCTGGTACACACGCGTGAGCAACTGGATCATCCGCACCGACATCAAGGGCTTCAGCACGGGAAATCGCCGCAAGTTTCCCGACGGATACGGTTGGTATGCCTCCAGCAAGTTTTCATATACCTCCATCCGCAGCTCAGATTTTGAAAACCTGAAGTATTGCACAGACCTCATCGCGCTCGATGTAGGGCATTGCACGAGCATCGGGGATGTCGAATTTTTAAAGCATCATCCCCAGCTCATCTATCTCGATATCGCGCTTTGCGATCTGACGGATATCTCCGTTCTGGCAGATCTTCGGGAGCTGATCTATCTAAATATCATGTATAATTATTTAACGGACGTCACCCCACTGAAAAACTGCCCAAAGCTGCGCTTTGTCAACGCCAGCAACAACAATCTCACCTCCGCCGATACGTTTTTGGAGCTGCCCGTGCTCGAGCGGCTCTGGCTCAATTGCAGCGGGTTGAGCGACAAGCAGCTTGCAGCGCTGACCGAGAAGCTGACCCAGCAGCTGCCGGATATCACGATCAAGGCCTCCCAGCGAAATCCGGAATACGCCATGAGCTATTGGCGAAAGGGGAACGAGGGATATCTGACGGTGCAGGCGCTCTACGGCCTGCGCGCGCAGCATCAGGGCACGAAGAAAGACTGATGTGAATCCGGCTGATCTTGATTTGATCGGGACTATGAGGATACGATGAAAAAATATCTTAAGCTCATGCGCGTCAAGCACTACATCAAAAACCTGCTGGTCTTTCTGCCGTTCGTTTTCAGCGGGCAGCTATTTGAGCAGTTTTATCTCGTCCGCGCGGTGACCGGTTTCTTCGCGTTTTGCCTGCTCTCTTCGGCCATCTATATCTTCAACGACATTCGCGACGCGGAGCAGGATCGTCTGCACCCGAAAAAGAAAAGCCGCCCCATCGCAAGCGGAGCCGTCAGCAAACGCGCGGCATACATCCTTGGGGCGTGTTTGCTTCTGGCAACCGCCGTGCTGCACTATTTTTCCCGCGCCGTCTCGTGGTATGCGTGGGTTTTCCTGCTCGCGTATCTGCTGCTCAACCTTGCCTACAGCCTGAAGCTCAAGCATGTCCCCATCATCGATATCGCCATCCTCGTCTCCGGCTATGTGCTGCGTGTGCTCTACGGCTCTGCGCTCGGCGGCATAGACATCTCGCGCTGGCTGTATCTCACCGTGATCGCAATGTCCTTCTATCTCGGCCTCGGCAAGCGCAGAAACGAACTGATCCGTCAGGACGACGCGGCAAAGCGCAGCGTACTCAAGTTTTACAACCAGAGCTTTCTGGATAAGAACATGTATATGTGCCTGGCGCTCACCATCGCGTTTTATTCGCTCTGGGCGGTGGACCCTGTCACGATCGCGCGCATCAGCACAGGCGGCATCGTCTGGACGGTGCCGCTGGTCATCCTCATCTGCATGCGGTACAGCCTGCATGTCGAGCGGGATTCCGATGGAGATCCCGTCGAAGTTCTGCTGGGCGACAAGCTTTTGCTCTCCCTCGTTGCGCTGCTGGGCCTTATCTGGGTCGCGATGATCTACCTATAGCATTTGGCGAATCACAATTTTTTCTTTCCGCCTTCGGGCGGATTTTTTGACGCGAATAAAAGAGCGGGATTTTCTCCCGCCCAAAGTAAGATCGATTGTTCCGTCGTGATCCAGCGAGCGGATCAGCGTCTGCGCGACGAGCCGTCTGGTCTGCCGCGCGTCTATGGCATGCCAGCTTTCTTCTAAAAAGAAGAAGGATAAAATCAGTCGTTATCCAGCGAGCGGATCAGCGTCTGCGCGACGAGCCGTCTGGTCTGCCGCGCGTCCATGGCGAGTTTCTCAATATACCGATGTGCGGTGGTTTCGTCCATGCCGCGCCGCTCGATGAGCATCCACTTCGCGCGGTTGACGAGTCGAATCTCCTCCATCTTTTCTTCGAGTGTAGCTGTTTTTTTCTCCAGATCGGCGAGCTTAAAGCGCGTAGCGCTCATTATGGCCGCCGCCTGCCGGAGCTGCTGCGCCGTGCAGGGTTTGCTCAGCGTGAGCACGCCCTCATCCTCCACCTGCTCATTGACCTGATCGTACGAGTCTCCGGGTACAATCAAAGCCACGCAGCAGTTGCGGCTGCTCGAAAGATCGAGCGCAAGCTGCGCGCCGGGTTCGTCCGGAAGCGGCGTATTGATGAATACCAGCGAAAACGGTGTGTCCAGCACAAGCCTTCTTGCCTCCGCCGCAGAGCCGCGCGTAATCACGGGCGCATAGCGCGAGGAAGCAAACACCTCCGCGAGTGTCTCGCGGGAGCGCTCCGATCCCGACACGATCAATACGCTATTCAGCTTTGCGCCGGTGTATGGCAAAGGCAAATCTCCTTGGGTCTGTTTCTGCGCGAACCGGAAAACCGATCTGACGTTTGCAACATTGCCTCCGTCAGTCGATCTGTGCCGTATACGCCTCGATGATGCCCGCGGGCAGCACAGCGCGCACAAACGCGCTCTCTTTCGCAATCTTCGCCGCCTCCGCGCGGGTGCGGGGCAGCTTGCGGAGCTTGTCCGTAATCGAAGCATCCGCCGTATAGAGGTTTACATTGGTCGGCGGTGGGGCAACAAGGTTTCGGCGGATACCGTCGGCGCCCGCTGCAAGGATCAGCGCAAAGGCGAGATACGGGTTTCCAGCAGGATCGGGCGAGCGCAGCTCGATGCGCTCATACTCACCCTTTGCGGCCGGGATGCGGATGAGCTGAGAGCGATTCTCCGGCGACCAGGTGACATAGCGCGGCGCTTTGTGCTCGCCGAGGCGCGCATAGCTCGCATCAACCGGATTGAGAAACGCGGTGATCTCGCAGATATGCTCCATCAGCCCCGCCATAAACGCATTTCGCGTTTCTTCGGTATGCGGCATCGCCAACGAAAGGTTGATGTGCATGCCGTTTCCGCTCTCGCTCGGCAGCGGCTTTGGCGAGAAGTCCGCCCAGAGGCCGTTTCGCATGGCAACAGTGCGCACCACGGAAGCAAACGTCATCGCATTGTCCGCCGCACGCATCGCGTCGCCATAGCGAAAGTCGATCTCATTTTGCCCGGGTCCGTCCTCGTGGTGCGAGCTCTCGGCGCGGATGCCCATCTCGCACAGCGTCAGGCAGATTTCGCGGCGCACGTTCTCCCCGCGGTCAAACGGGGCGATGTCCATATACCGCGCGTTGTCGTAGGGAATATTCGTTGCGTTTCCGTCCGCATCCAGCCGGAAGAGGTAAAACTCAAACTCCGTGCCGAAGTTGACGGTGACGCCCTCCTCTGCGGCATCTGCAATGGCGCGCTTTAAAATGCTGCGCGTGTCCAGCGGAAAGAGCGTTCCGTCCGAACGGCGGATATCCGCAAAGAGCCGCACCACGCGCCCGTGGCTGGGGCGCCAGGGCAGCACGGCGAGCGTCTCGCCATCGGGAAAGAGCAACAGATCCGAGTGCGCTTCATCCCCGAATCCGCGTATCGCGGAAGCATCGATCGAAATGCCATCCGAAAACGCGCGGGGCAGCTCCTCGGGCATGATGGAGATGTTTTTCGGCACGCCGAATACATCGCAAAACGCCAGCCGGATGAACTTGACATCTTCCGCTGCGCAATAGTCGACAATCTCCTGTGCGGTGTACATCATTTTCGCGCACATCCTCTCATATTATCAGTATTGTTCAAGTGCGCCTCTTGCGGCGCGTCCTGGTTTTTCGATCGCAGTTTTTTGAAAGATCCTTCGCTCAATGGGAGTTCTTCCCGAATAAACTGCTCTTTCCGAATAAACTGCTTTTTCTCGATGCATGTACCATATCCGGTTTACCCAGCGCCAATGCGCGCTTTTCTTGCGCGCTTCGGCATCGCGGCGATTAGGCAGCCGTATTTTCGCAAAAAGCGCTCAAGCCGGGCGGAAAATCCCCCGGTTCGAACGCCATTGTTCCTGCGAGTATACATAATATAGGAATGTCTGTCAAGAATCGCATGAATGATATATCCTTCCCAGCTGCAAAAAAGGACGTATGGGATGCTGCTAACCTGTTTCCCGTCTTTCGAATGCCCTCCTGCGCGATTTTTCGCAGGAAATCCTGCACAAATTTTGGGTTGACA
>DNFZ01000103.1 GCA_003486785.1 Clostridiales bacterium
GCTGTTGCGGCGCTTTCTATCCTCATCTTCCGACTTCATTTTTTGGAGCGGGCGTTTTCGTCGTTCGTCCGTTGGCGGGCGGCGCTGAGCTTGATTCTTGCTGCCTATGCGGCAAACGCGTATGCCGGGATCTTCTTTAAGCATCTGCATAGCCTGACAGCCGAGGTCGCAAGCCCGCTGCTGGCGGGCTTGATCGCCCGCTTTGGCATGGCGTTTACCGCCTTTGCCGGGGTTGCCTCCGTGCTCGCGCTGTTTGTCTATCTCTACTGGTTTCTTGGCTGGTTTTCTGCGCGCATGCGGGATATATTCTGCGCCACGGATGCCGTGGAGCGCTGGTATCTTCCCGCCGCGATTCTCGTCTTTGCGCTCGTGATCACGCTTGTTTATGCGAACACCAACGTGTTTTATGGCGCAAATGCAGCATCCGATAACGTCTGGGACAAGGTCGACATCGTGTATTCGAGCGACTCTTCCATTTTAAATGAGCAAAATGTGTTCTATAACATCGGCGCATCGGAGAACGACATCCGCCAGCCGCTATTTGGCGCGTTCGCCGCGCCGTTTGCGCTCGGCGCGTCTCTGCTTGCGCGCCTGCTGCTGGTTCCTCAGGCATACAGTACGATCCTGCAAATCGTGCAGTCGGTTCTGCTGGCGCTGAGCCTGATGCTGGTGGTGCGGATGATCGGCGTCTCCGGCTCTGCCAAGGCGCTCACGCTCGTCTGTTTTTCGCTGCTGTATCCAACCATGCTGTATCTGCTGAATATGGAGCAGTATATCTTCGCGGTTTTCTGGCTGATCCTGCTACTGTGGATGATACAAAAGGGCGATATGCGCGGGCGAAACACGGCCTGGATTGCGGCAACGGGCTCCATGCTCACAAGCGGCGCGCTTCTGCTGCTTGTTCCCGCAAAGGGAAGCTTGCAAAGCCGGCTAAAAGATGGCGCACTCGCGCTCGGCGGGTTTGTGCTCGCCGGGGCTGTACTCGGCCGCACCGCAATGGTGCTCTCATCCGCCGAAAGCATTCGCTTTCTGGTGCAGTTCACGGGCGAAAAGCTGCCCTTTCTTGCGCGCCTGATGCAATATGTCCAGTTTGCCGCTTCCTGCCTGATTGCGCCTGCCGCGCAGATCGAGCAGTATACAAGCGGCGTGGCCGTCTATCATCAAATGCACGTCAGCGCCTGGAGCATAACGGGGATGCTTTGCCTTGCTTTTGCGATAGCCGGCTTTGTGGTTAACCGCAGGCGCTTCTTTGCGCAGATCTGCGCGGGATGGGTCGCCTTCTCTTTTTTGCTGCTCTGCGTGCTTGGCTGGGGTACGTCCGAGCATGCGCTGGTGCTCTATACGCATTACTTTTCTTGGGCGTTTGTATCGCTGATTGTGATGCTGCTTGCCCGCCTGCCGGAGCGGTTGCGTTGGCTGCAGCTTGGCGTGTTGTCGGCGGGCGCGCTCGGGCTTGCGGTGGTCAACCTCGACGGGATCGCGCAGATCGTCCGATTTGGGCTGACGTATTACCCGCTGCGCTGATGGCGTGCCGGACAAACGAAGCAGTAACAGAACATCTAGAACATAGAAAATCAAACAAGAGTAAAGACGAGGAGGGCGTGGATAGGATGACGAGCGATAACAAAACACGAATGAAGCGAGCGAAACGGGGATGGCGCATCACGGCTTTTCTCCTGACGGTTTGCCTCATGCTCGCTTCCTTTGCCGGATGCGGGGCAGCCAAACTCGACCCGGCTGCGGAAGCCATCGTCATCACGAGCCTTTCCCAGCTGGAAAACGAGTCGTTTGCGGGATTCGACCAGCTCAGAACGCTCGATTTGCGCGCGGTTTCAGTGGATGCCGCGCGGGTGGATGCGCTGCGGGCCGCGCTGCCGAACTGTGCGATTCTCTGGAACGTCCCGATCGCGTCTGCATCGTTTGACAGCACGTCCGGCGAAATTGTGCTGCCGCAGGACTGCTCCGCGGCGGATCTCGCCGGTCTGCGCCATTTTTCTACGCTCACGCGCGTGGATGCGACCGCTTGCGCGGTGGATGCCGCCTTTGCCGATGCCGCGGCGGGCTATCCCAACATCGCTTTTGTCTGGAACGCGACGATTGGCGGCGTTGCGGTCAGGAGTACCGATACGACGCTGGATCTTGCCGGAGCGGAGGCGGTTTCTCCGGAACAGGTCGCGCCGCTTCTGCTGGGGCTCCCCCTGCTCAAACAGATTGATTGCAGCGATACGGGCTGGAGCGCGGACGGTTTAGCCACGCTGCAGCGCGCCTACCCAAACATCGAGTTTGTCTGCGATGTGGAGGTATTCGGTGCGCGCGTGCCCGCTTCGACGGAAACGTTGGACCTATCCGGCGTGCAGGTTGATCTGGACGCGCTGCCGGAGGCGCTAGCACTGCTGCCCGCGCTCACGCAAGTGAATCTGGAAGGACAGCAGGCGTCGTTCGCGCAGATGGATGCGCTCATGGCTGCGTTTCCGCAGATCACGTTTTCGTTTTCGTTTGAGTTGTTTTCTCGTGAGATGACGACGCAGACGACGGAGCTGGATCTGACCGGTTATCCGCTCTCCTCGCCGGAGGAGTTTGCTGCAAAGCTAGTGTATCTGCCGAACCTGACGCACGCGAACCTCTCCCACAGCGGGCTGACAAACGAGCAGATGGAGCAGCTCATGGAGCAGTTTCCCGATATCAAGTTTGTCTGGGTGATCATGATCGGCGCGTGGGAGGTTCGCACGGACATTACGGCTTTCTCAAAAGGCAATCGCACGGTGTTTCCAAACGGCATGGGCCGCTTCACCGGTAAAGGAAAGACGAACTTCTACAACGAAGATATTCAGGTGCTGAAGTACTGCACGGATCTTGTCTATCTGGATCTGGGGCACGGCAACCGCATCAGCGATATCTCCGTGCTTGCACAGCTCAAAAAGCTCAGGGTACTGATCGTATCGATGAATAAAATCGTGGACATTTCGCCGCTCGCGGAGCTCAAAGAGCTGGAGTGCCTTGAGATCTATCAAAACCAAATCACAGACATTTCGCCCGTGGCCGCTCTGCCCAAGCTGCGCTATTTGAACTGCAGCGCCACGCTGTTTGAAGACATCACACCGCTGCTGGGCATGACCAATCTGGAGATGCTCTGGTTTGTCAACGTTAGAAACGTAACCAAAGAACAGCGACAGCAGCTCAGCGATGCGTTGCCCGATTGCAACATCTGTTTTAGCGCAAACAGCTCCGGAGAGGGTGGCTGGACAGGCAACGGCCTGTATATCGAGTATCAAACGGCCTTCGGGTTGCCATATAAGAAACGATAAACCACACGCACCCAAAAAAGACGGGGCTGTTCGGAAACAGATGGCGTGCTGCGATCTGCTTTGAAACAGCCCCTTTTGCATGCGTACGAATATTTCATGCATACGTCCGTGCGCCGGCAGGGCGTCGAGGTGGTTGCGGTGTCTCCGAAAGAAAGGCTACTGCATACGCCCGCGCGCGAGCCAGTAGATGTAAACCTTTTCGTTGCATTCAGAGCGATGCAGTCTACTTCATGCGCCCGCGCGCGAGCCAGTAGATGATGCTCGTGGACAATTCTAGCCCCATCTTTTTTTGCAGGCGGATCGAGGCTT
>DNFZ01000114.1:0-4765 GCA_003486785.1 Clostridiales bacterium
GCTCCAGCGCCGCATCTTTTTCGATATACTGGCGGTATTCGTCCAGCGTGGTCGCGCCGATACAATGCAGCTCGCCGCGCGCGAGCATGGGCTTTAAGAGATTGCCCGCGTCCATCGCGCCCTCGGTCTTACCCGCGCCTACGATATTGTGCAGCTCGTCGATGAAGAGGATGATCCTGCCGTCGCTCTCTTTGATCTCGTTGAGCACGGATTTGAGGCGCTCCTCAAACTCGCCGCGGAATTTTGCGCCCGCAATCAGCGCGCCCATATCCAGCGCAAACACCTTGCGGTCTTTTAAGTTATCAGGCACGTCTCCGCGCACGATGCGAAGCGCGAGCCCTTCCGCAATGGCGGTTTTGCCAACGCCCGGCTCGCCGATGAGCACCGGGTTATTCTNNTCGCCGATGAGCACCGGGTTGTTCTTTGTTTTGCGCGAAAGGATGCGGATGACGCTGCGGATCTCGTCATCCCGCCCGATCACGGGGTCGAGCTTTTGATTGCGCGCAAGCTCCACCAGATCCTGCCCGTATTTCGTCAGCACATCGTATGTGCCTTCCGGGTTGTCAGAGGTGACCGTCTTGTTGCCGCGGACGACCTTGAGCTGCTCGACAAACGCTTTCTCCGTGATATTGTTGCGCGCATAGAGCTTTTTGAGCGAGTCGTTCGCTTTTTTGAGCAAGCCTAAGAATAGATGCTCGACCGAAACATACTGGTCGCCCATCTCCTTGGCGCGCTTCTCCGCCTCGTTGAGCGCGGCGTTTAGATCCTGTGAAACATAGAGTTGCTCGGAACTAGACCCGGTGTTATAGGAAGCGAGCTGGCCTACCTCACGCTCCGCTTCCGCACGCAGCTGGTGTATGTCCGCGCCTGTGGCGGAGAGGATGCTGCCGATCAATCCGTCCGGCTGGGCAAGCAACGCAACCAACAGGTGAGCCTGCGCTACTTCGGTATTTTTCCGCTCGCTGGCCAGCTGCTGTGCGGCCTGCACGGCTTCTATGCTTTTTTGTGTTAACTGATTGACGTTCATACGCGTCACCCCCTTATAAGATTATGCCGCCGCTGCGTATGTAGTTGACATAGCGTTTTTCAACGCTCGTCACCGCTAGCGTCGGCTCGTGGATACACTCGAAATACTGTTTGAGCGCGGCGTCCAGCAGATTGATGTATGCGGCGATTCCCTCGCCGATCTGTTCGTTTGTCAGCTTGCTCTCGTCGGAGAGTCTTAGCTTTCGAAGATATCGTCCATCCTCCATCGCGCACTCCACGCGTCCGATGTAGGAGGTTTCAATTCGCGTCCACAGCTTGAAAAACTGGAGCATCGCCAGCACCAGCGCGCTATTCTGGCTGCGCACGGAAACGCGCAGCTCGCCCAGAAGCGGTCGCGCGTTCTTGTAGAGCTCCACGCTATAGCGCACGCTTGGGTTGTATTTATAGTCCAGCGCGGTGCGCAGGGAAAACATCGACTCCGACGGCTGCAGCTGCGGCTCAAATGCGCTGCCCAGCAGCATCTGCTCGATGGCGGAAAACACCTCGCGCATGCGCTTCTCCGGCGTGGTGAAGCGTAAATAGTCCGCCAGAATTTGATTGATCATCGCTGACCGGCTTGCCCCGGTCTCATACGCCAAGCGGTCGATCTCCTGGACGATTTCATCCGCCAACACGAGCGAATACACACTTTTATTCATGTCTCTCACCTCACGGTCTCTTGTTTTCATTATACCAACGCGCGCATACTTTGCAATCGTAGTTAATAATATTAGCTACGATTTTGCAATTCTTTCACGATTTGACTATACTGGATTCGCAAAGCTGGAAAAAGAGAGCGTAGATAAATGAAATATGACTTCGACGAGATTATTGACCGTACACAAACCGCAAGCTTAAAGCTGGACGCGGGCGAAAAGATCAATCTGTATTTACCCAAAGACCACATCCCCCTTTGGGTGGCGGATATGGACTTTGCCTGCGCGCCGGAGATCCTCAGCGCCATGAAAGCACGGCTTGACCGGAAGATTCTCGGCTACACCAACTTAAGTGACGATTGCAAGCAAAGCGCATGCCGCTGGATGGAGCGACGCTTTGGCTGGAAGGCGGACGCAGAGGAGATCGTGTTCTCCGCGGGCATCGTCGCCGCGCTCTATGCTGCGGTTACGCGGCTGACAAAACCCGGTGATGAGGTGTGTTTTCTCACGCCCGCATACCGCCCGTTTGACGAGTCGGTCAAAAAACAGGGCCGCGTTCCGCTCTACTCGCAAATGATCCGGCAGGACGGCAAATGGGTCATCGACTTTGCTGATCTTTCGGCGAAACTGAGCCGACCGAACTGCGCGATGTTTTTCCATTGCGACCCGCATAATCCCACCGGGCGCGTTTTTACCGAAACGGAGCTGCGCCGCCTCGGCAAGCTCTGCTTCTCCAACGATGTGTTTGTCATCAGCGACGAGATACACGAGGATCTGACGCGCAAAGGCAACCGGCACATCCCGCTGCAAATGCTCTTTCCACAAGAAAAACGCATTATCACCTGCACCAGCCCCAGCAAGAGCTTTAATCTCGCGGGCAACAATCACGCGCACTTGTTCATCCCCGACGAAGCCCTGCGCCGCGACTGGACGAGAAACCATTACAACGGACACCCAACCGCGCTCTCCAACGAAANNAACGAAGCGACCATCGCCGCATATGATCGCGCGGAAGACTGGCTCGATGAACTGCGCGTTTATCTGGACGATAGCTTTGCCATGATGAAGCAGATGCTGGACGAACGCCTGCCAAGCGCGCGGTTTTCGATCTCCGAAGGGACGTATCTCGCCTTTGTCGATCTCTCAAGCTATGGATTGAGCGAACAGACGCTCAAACGGCGCATATCCGAGGCGGGCGTTTTTGTTCAGTTTGGCGAGGATTTCGTAGACAACGCAAACTGCTGCATGCGCGTCAACCTCGCAAGCCCCAGAAGTGTGGTGCGAGAAGGGCTTGCGCGCATTTGTCGCGTTTTGCAATAATATATTATTCCGATAATCAAAAATACACGAAAAACCGCCGTTTTGTTGCTTTATTGTTACATAACACGTCGTACTATTTCGCAGCCGCGAAACAGGATCCCCGTGTGTCCAATCCAAATTGCATCCGGCGCGCTGATTCTTGCCAACTCACGCGTCTTTTTGTGTAATAATGCATAATAACTTCACTCAATCGCGCGAGTGAACCGGCGATTTATGTAAGCATGCGCTCAAACTATCCATAACTTTTCAGCGGATTGAGCGTGTTCCGATCATTCGTAAACATTTATATGGCGAGTGATGCGAATGTAACATTTCGCTTGTAAAATGAGGGCATAAAATGAAGCGAGATGAGGATCGTATGAAGAAGAATAAGAAGAAAGCAATTTTGATTTTGATCGGCATTCTGATGCTTACGGCATCCGTCTCGTTGGGGCTGCACCATTTTGGCGGCATGATCGCGTTAACCGCATCGAATCCCGCGCCGATCAGCAAGCTGCAGATCACGGAAGCGGATGCATCCACGTTGGAAACGATTGCCGATAATGAGACGCCGCTTTCCGGCGCGCAAGAGCAGACGACGCGCCTTGACGCAGCGCCGCAGACGGAAACAGCTGTTGCGCCAGCCAAGGCTGCCGCACCTCGCACGGAGAACGCCGTACAACCCGGCGACTCGTCTCAGAGCGATGATGCGACGGAGAGCGATGATGCGACGGAGAACGCCGACGAGTCGGAAACAGACGGCGCGGCTGATCCGGGTCCGTCATTCTTAAAGTCCAATGCCGCCATCCGTCTTTTGGAGCGCGCCAATGCGCTTCTGGCGGAGTTCAACGCTTGTGCTTCCAACGAAGAGAAGCGCGCGTTGCTCGGCATCTCCAACAGCAACTTTAGCAACGACACATTCCGCGCAAAGTTGCTTGCCGATCTCGGCGGCGCATGGGAAGCGCTGGAAGACGAGATTGTAGGCGCAACGCAGTATCAAAGCGGTAACACGCTGTATGTGCAGGTTTACATGAGCGGACTGAGGAACGACTTTATACCCGTGATCTATTCCACGCAGAATGCCGATCTCACCGGCCGGAACCAATGGGCAACCAACCTCATCTATAACGAGGAGACGGAGCTTTGGGTAGAATATACACAAAAGCATCCTTATAACGACAGCCGCGAAAGCTACAGCATGACCAATCTTGGAAACAACGAGGACGGCTGGGAGGAGCTAAAGGAAGTCATGGAGTCCAGCCCCGTCTGGGAAGAAGTCATCGTTCCGGTATCCCCCGCGCCCGAAGCCCCGTAAAGAATCAACCCGCTCGCAACAACAAACGGACGGCCACTCGCCGTCCGTTTTATTTGCATGAAACCCGATTTGTGATCATTTACTCAATGTAGTCCCGAAAGACATACGCGCTGGTGTATGCCCGCAGAAGCGCGCCGTAGTCCGGCGTAAACGAAAGCACATCACCCACACGGTATTCCTTCGCGTTGGTGAGATCGACGATCAGATGATCTGAACTCGCGCCGATGATCTTGATGTCGCTATCGCGCGGGGTGAGCCCGTCTGCCACGGTATCCTGCCGTCCGATCTTGCAGATGCCGCGTATCTGGTCGCCGTTGCTCTCAAACTTCGGGTGCTCGCCAAATGCGTTCGCGCCGCTCTCGCCGATGGGCACCGATGGCTTTCTCTGCACCTCGATGAGGCGCGTGGAGAGCGTAAACGCGTCGCCATAGAGCCCGTGCAGGACGCGGCAGGCGGCGGTGTCGTTGCC
>DNFZ01000114.1:4864-6996 GCA_003486785.1 Clostridiales bacterium
CGGGAATGATCGCGCCATAGCAGGTGAGGTTGGTACCGACTCCGATCAGCTCGACCCCCTCCTCCGCCTTCGCTGCGTCAGCCGCGCGATAGATCATCTCCCGTTCGAGAAACAGCAAGCCTTCGCGCAGATCGCCAAGGTCAATCATTAAGATGATCTTGTGCGTCTTCCCCGCGGCTCTTGCCGCTTTTCCCAGCGCGCGAACGGTTGCAATCTCCGAAACAAGGCTGATGTCAGCGAGTTCTACCGCTTCGTCCGCCTCCTCGGGCGCCGGCGCGCGCAAAAGCAGCTTGGGTTTTTGCGTACGCAGGTGTGCAAGGTTCTCCGTCCGCGCATCGGCTAGCATCGTTGCCTCACTGTTTTCGAGTACTTGGACGATGCGTTCATCCGCGCAGACTACCTTTGCCACTGCAGCAATAGACACTCCGTTCTCCGAACACAGCGCGCAGAGCGTATCGATATTGTGTTTGATCTTCGTTAAGTCCGCCGTGATGCGCGGGTAGTTTGCCATAGAAACCTCGTTAAATTGGATTATGCAAATCGCAGTGATGCCAAGAGCAGTGTCTTTGCCGCCTGCGGGTTGGTCTTTGCCAGCACGCCGAGCGACGCCATGATATAGCTCTCGTCGAACGCCAGCCGTATGCCGCCGGGTTTGGGATAGAGCATCGTGCCGCCCGCGTTGCAGTTCGCGAGTTTGCGCAGAATGTTTTCCCGCTCCGGCAGCCGTGTCAGCGCGCCGCCCGTGCCGATGAGGGTCTTCACAAGCGTGAGATCCTTCCCCTCGGCGGCGGTTGCGCGCCCTTGCGGGGTAAAGTAGTGCCGCAATCTCCCCGCATGGCGGCTGATCGCGGTCACACCCGCCTCCAGACACAGACGGGACGTCAATAAAAACTGCTCTCTAGTCTGCGGGATCGGTTGATAGTCCCGAATCACCGCAGAGATGCCTACTCCCAGCTCTTTTGAAAGCTTCGCTTCGCCGATCTGCTCCACGAGGTGGTGCGCGTTGACAAACAAACCCAGATCACCCTCGACCGTTCGCTTGTTAAACGGTTCCGGCGCGGTGAGCAGCTGCGCAACCTCGTCCGATCCCTGCGTGACCGAGTGCACGTCAGTGGTTGCGCCGCCGATGTCGAGCACGACAAGATCGCCGATTTCCTCATACAAGAGCTGAGCTGCTTCCATCACAGCACCGGGTGTGGGCAGGATGGAGCCCGTGACCAGATCGCGGATGTGCTCCATGCCGGGCGCAGACACGATGTGCTTCTCAAACGCGGTGTGGATCACGCGCCGAACGGGTTCGATATTGAGCGCGTCGAGCCGCGGATATACATTCTCCGTGATATAGACAGGTACATTCGCCTGCTCAAAGATACTGCGGATCGCACCTTGATTTTGCGCGTTCCCCGCGTAGAGCACGGGTGCGCCCGTGCCCTCTTTGGCAATGCGGTTTGCGTTGTAGAGCGCGGTCTCCCGCTCTCCGCCGTCCGTTCCGCCCGCAAGCAGGATAAGATTTGGTTTGATCGCGCGCTGCTCGGCAAGATCATCGTCCGTGAGCTTTCCCGCCGTGGTCTGGCGCACGATTGCGCCCGCGCCGAGCGCTGCCGCGCGTGCCGCGTTGCCCGTCATGTCGTAGACCAGCCCGTGGACACACATCTTGAGCCCGCCCGCCGCGCTGGACGAGGCAAGCAGCTCGCCATAGTCGAGCTGAGTCNNTGCCTAAGTTTACTTTCAGCGCGTCGATGGCGCAGTTGAGACCCGTTCGTACGTCGCCTTCGAGCACCGTTGTCGCCGACTGTCCCTGCCCAAGCAGATGCGGCGCGGAGCCTAAGGCAAACGCGCTGACCAGCGTGGTGGTGGAACCGATCTCGGCAATGAGTACGTCCGCAAACATGTTATTCTTTCTCGCGGCGTTCGCGTTCTTTCACTAAAAAAATTGCAACACAAAATATTCTAAAAAATATAAAATCTACTCTTTGTCTCTTTTCTGACGTTCTTTCACTAAAAATGTTGCAACGTGATTCCCATGTGTGCCTCTGCCAAATCCCGCGTCAGCGCCCGCTTCTTTTGCCTTGTCGCCCTCAACCTGCGTACCGCCCGCGGCGAACAGGAGCTTGTCGCGCACGCCCATCTCC
>DNFZ01000114.1:7097-14041 GCA_003486785.1 Clostridiales bacterium
CGTATTTCTCGATGCCGCCGTGCTTGATATCGATGATCTCCCGCAGGCCAACCGAGTGCTCATCCTCGCCGATGGTGCCACAGACCACGCGCATGGGCTTCGTTTCAATCGCCGCGCGCAGCTCGTCTTCGTCCAGCACGTCTGGCTCTGCGGGAATCACGAGCGAATTCACGTCGATTTCAAAATCAACCCTGCCTTTCAGCTCGATGCGTGTACCCTCCGCGCGGTGCAGCACCTCGCGCGAGATCACCGCAATGTCCCTCAGGTTCATGCGTCTTGCGCACTCGATGGCGGCGGCTTCGGCGATCTTCCGCTCTGCCGGGAAGCAGAACGTCAGCAGCACCGTTCCGTCCGCAAGCCATTCCATCTCCGGTCGAATCTTCTCCGCATTTGGCTGGGCGAAGTCTTTCACTGCATCCATGCGCAGATAGACGTTGTCGTCCTCGTCAAGCTCGTCGATGTAGACGATCTTCTCCGGCGCTTCGAGCGTGCAGCCGCCGATGAGTGCGGCGGGATTCGTGGGATCGCCGCCATATTGCGTGACATTGTTTCTGCCGTAGTGCGCGGTGACGGGCGCCATATAGTCCGCCTCGCGTTTGAACACGGTGCCTGCGCCGATGCCGCCCTCGAGCTTGCGCGCGATGCCATCCCCGTTGCGCTCCGGGAAGCATCCGCTGTCGACGAACATGCCGCTCTCGACCGCCGCGAAGTAGCCGCCCTTTTCGATCATCTCTTCCAGAAACAGCACGGCGCGTTCGGTCAGTTCGCGCGATTTCTCGGTGAGATACCCGTCTTTTTTCAGCTCCACCATCTCCATCAATCCGTCGAGCCCGACCAGCGTCTGCTTGGCGGTGTCGCAGGCTTCGATGTTGAAGATGTGCCAGGGCACGTTGCGCCCTTCGTCCGGCGTGATTGTAGACTGAATATCCGCACTCGTGAGCACACTTACGACCATGTTCAGCACATGGGTCACCGTCGCCTCGCGCGTGCTGGATTCGATGTATTTCGTGTTCATCTGCGCGCGCATGCGATAGCCGGTAAAGAGTCGCCTGAGCGCCACGGCATACGGCAGATCCATATAGACGCAGGGACCCGGCGTTGCCGTCGGCGGCACGGTGGAAAGGCAGATGTTTTCCTTTGGCACGCCGACTTTGTGGCTGTAGAGCGCGTTGATCGCGTGCTGCACCATGAGTTCCGGCATGACCTTCCATGCATCCCGCGCAGTCGCGTTTGCGTTGTGCGCGCCGTCGATCTGCGCCATATTGCCCCATGCGATGAGTTGCTTGCTCTCCGCCGCGTCCACAAACGAGCGCAGCATGTTGATGTTGCGGTAGATGACGTTATACTGCGGGTCCTGGTGGCAGCCGTTAACGCCCTCTTCCGCGAACATGACGGCGATATCGGGCCCTGCCACACCGCTGACGTAGCTGTGATAGTTGATGGGTCTGCCGACTTCATCCTCGATTAGATCGAGCGCTTTTCTCTGCGCGCGCACCTGCTTGCGGGTGATGGGTACTCCTCCGCTGCCCTGCGGCGTGCCTTCGATCAGGCCGTCATAATGGCTCTGCCCAGAGGTGCGGATGACCATGATGTGATCCGCGCCGTGGTGCGCCGCCATGCGCATGCGGCGAATGTCATCCTCAAATCTACCGCTCGCGATCTCGGTGGTGATGACCGGCATCGGCTGCGGGTCGACATCGCCAAAATAGTGCGCGGGCGGAAGCGGCACGCTGTCCTTGAGCGGCTTGCTGCAATCATGATAGGTAAACGGCCCCATGGCGAGGTCCGGCGCGGGCTCACGCCAGGTCCAGCCCTTTCGGCGCGGGTGATAGTACTCCAAATCCTCTAAAATCTTCGATATGTCGATGTTTTCATCCGGCAACAGACGATAGTCGCTCATGGTTTGCCTCCAAACAAGCGCGCGGCCTCTTCCATGCCCGCGGGAACGAGTAACGCAAGGCCAGCCTCGCGAATCCCCTGCCGTGTGTGCTTGCTGTAGCGATAGACAACATTGCCCGCGCCGTGACCCAGCAGGCTCTTTTCCATGCAAGCATCTACAATCGCCTTTGCTTCCAGAGAAGAGAAGCCCATGCGCAAGAGCACGCTGCGCTCGATGGCGGGCGAGGTGTTCTCTTTCGCGAGCTCCAGCAACGGATCGACGAGCTGACCTGTCAGCGACCAGAAGCGCGCCTTTAGCTCTTCGTAGCTGAGGTTTTTCAGGTGTTCGCGCCGATTTTGAAAATCATCTTCACGCTTGATCATATGTTCCTCCCGATGTTGTTCAGGATTTCTCTATTGATGGAAAATCGTCTTCACGTTTGATCATATATTCCTCCCGATATTGTTCAGGAAATTCTATTCTTGTTTGAGTGCTTCGCGCACAAATTCTTCGGTTGATTTCGTCTCATCCGCAAGAAACGCAATGTCATTCTCCGTCGGCGCGTGGTCGATCATCGTCGCCGCGTGGGTGATCAGCGAGCGGCGCATATGATCAAGATCGACGTCCACCGCGCGTAAGAGCGAAGGATGCGCCGGGAGAATGATGCTCTCACCCGCGATTTCATCTCGCGGATTGCCGAGATAAACTTTGATTCCGTTTTGCCGCGCGAAACTCAGCTGCGCGCTGCCGTGCTTGCCCGCGCCTGTATATTCCGTCTCCTGTACGACGACGATCGCGTCCTCCGGCAACTCCTGCGCAAGAGAGATCGCGGCGGCGAGGCTTGTGTTGCCCGCAGGTCCGCGCTCGATTCCTTCCAGCCGCGCAAACAGCTCGGTCGTGTAAAACACCTCGCCCTGATTGACCGTCACGTAACGATCCATGTACCGCAGCGGTCTAGCCGCGCTCCTCGGCACATCGCTGCGATCCGGCCATGTTGAAAACGGCATGCCAAACCCGGTGTGCCCGGTCGTGAACGATTTTTTGTTGAACTGCGTGTCACTCGCCATGTGCAGGCCTTTTAAGTTGACGCTCGCGGCGACGATCTGCGGATGGCAGTTCGCTTTGTGCAATCCGCGCGCGGTGCCCGTGAGGTTTCCGCCGCCTGCGTTGGTGCAGACGACCACGTCCGGGTCTTTTCCGAGTTGCGTACGGCATTGCTGAGCCACCTCATAGCCAAGCGTCTCGATGCCAGCGATGCCGAACGCGGTGTAGAGCGAGGCATTGAAGTAACCCGTGTCTTCGAGCATGCGAAGCACGGTGTAAAACAGCTCAGGGCCGACCGTAAGCTGCACCACCTCCGCGCCAAGGGCTTCGCACTTGCGCGCTTTTTCGATGATCTCCGGCTGACCCACACCGCGCGAATCGTAGCACTCCTGCACGACGATGCATTTCAAGCCGCTCTTTGCGCTGCAACTCGCTACCGCCGCGCCGTAGTTTCCGCTGGTTGCAGAAAGCGCGCCGGGATAACCCATGCGCTTGGCGTGGTGGATGCTCGTTGCGGCTCTGCGCACCTTAAAGCTTCCGCTGGGGTTTGCCGCCTCGTCCTTGACGAATATGCGCGCGCCGTAGCCGTCTTTGCTGAGCTTGCGCACGAGTGTTGTGATGTTTTTGAGTTCGATCAACGGCGTATTGCCGATTGCAAACCCGCGCTGAATCTCTGCGACATCCTCCAACATATAGCCCGTGGACGCCATCATCCGCTCATAGTCAAATGCGATAGAACCGCTCTCAAACTGCTTGTAGTCTACGCCGACCGCGTTGCGGATGATCTCCGCTTTGCGCGCCATTACGGCGGAGAAGCTGTTGTCCTTCGTCATTTTGAACTACCTCCGAAGAGGAACGCGAATGCTTTGTCCCCTGCCTGCTGCAGCTCCGGCACAAAATCGCCAAAGCTGTGCGAATAGTGCGGCGTCTCGTCCACAAGCGTGCCGGAGACGACGCGACCGTTGCGTGTGGTCACCGTTGCCTCGCATCCCAGCATCGCATCGGCATGCAGATATCCTTTTGTCCACTGCTCCAGTGGTACGGATTTCGTGTCCTCCGGCACCGCGGCGGAGCGCTGTTCGGGTGTTAGAATAATGCCGTGGATGCGCACCCAGTCGCCTTGTTTCGCCATATCGTTCACCTCGTTCGGACGCTTATATAAGCAACCCGTCTTCGATTTGATCCCTGAAGTCTCCCATGATCGCATGCGGAACAGGCAGATCGATCATAGTCTTGAGTCCCGGCCGCGCGTTGATTACATGCGGAATCATATTCACGCACATCGCGATGGTGCCGATGCCGCCGTCAACCTCGGGTTGAATCTGCATATCCACCCGCGGCGTACCTTCGAGCGTGATGTAGTCCCCCGTGTGCGTGCCGCCGAGCTCCGGCTCGATCTGCTGCGGATGGATCATGTCGATTTTCACCTTGCCGTCAACATATCCTTGCCCCGTCATATTCACGCCCGCGACGTTGCCTTTTGCAGCAAATCCATAGAGAGATTTCCTGTCGACTTCGGTCAAGATCGGCGCCATCTGCTGGGAGAATTCGTCGATTTTCCAACCCAGCGCCTGCGCAATCATGCCGACGCTCTCTGCAAAGCCGACGTGCCCAGCGAGCTCGCCCTTGTCCACACCGTCCTGAAATTCCTCCGGCGTCAGGCCAACACCCTGCTCCTGCATGACCAGCGGGCCAAAGGGCGAGAGCGAGTTGACTCTGCGGCAGGTGACCTTGTCCACGTGCGTCATACAGCCGGTGAGGCAGATGGCAAGCAGATCCATCATCAGTCCGGGGTTGATACCGGTGCCGAGCGCGGTCACGCCGTGCTCTTTTGCCACGCGGTCGAGCTCCAACGCGAGCTCCGGTTGCTTCGCGGCGGGATAGCTCATCTCCTCGGCGGTGCTGATGGCGTTGACGCCGCGCGAGAGCACCTTCACGAGCTTTGGATAGACTTCCTTCGTGAACGAGTCCGTCGCGACGATGCACACATCCGCACTCTTTTCCGGCAGCGCCTTGTCGATGGCGTCCGTAATGATGACATCCGCACGATCTCCGCGCGGGACTTCGAGTAGGTCAAAAATACTCTTGCCAACGCGATTTGGGTGCAAATCACAAACGCCCGTGATCTCCACGCCCGTCTTTTCCAGCAGCACCTTCGTGATGCCGCCGCCCATCGCGCCAAATCCCCAAACTGCTACCCGGATATTCCGCATACCGTTCCTCCTGCCATGTCGGCAAAGAATTATGAGGTGATGTTTCCTTTTATTCGATTGCTAATTTTTGTTTGTTATATTCTGAATCGATTAATCGCGATACAGTTCGCGTTTCGGCACAAAGAAATCCTCCTGCTGCAAGCCCAGCTCTTCGATCATCTGCTCAACGTATGCAAGGTTTCCGATCTGGAGCCGGTCGTGGCAGTCGCTGCCCATTGAAAACTTCAGCCCCGCCTCATGCGCACGGCGCAGCATGTCCACCCCAGGCGCACGCCAGAGGCCGGAGATCTCCAGCGCAATCTCGTGCTTTTTGCAAAGCGCAATCACCGCGTCTTCCCACTGCGTGAGAAACTTTGTGCCGTAGAGCTCGTCATAGGGCGGCAGCACGGTCGCATGGCCTAAGATATCCACACGCTGCGTGGAAAACGTCTTTTCCATCGTCTGAATGATGTAGGCGAGATAGTACCGGTTCATGTCGGAAGAAAAGTTTTTGACGAACTTCTCGGTATAGCCGGAGCGAGAGGAAAAATACTGGTTGAGCGGAACAAATCCGCCGCGCCCGTCCGGCATGCTGTGTACGCTGGCGATGACATAGTCGAGCTGATCGTCCAGCGAGTCCGGCAGGTTGAAGCGGTGTTCCATATTCATCTCCGCTCCGCGATAGACGGGATAGCGTTGCAAAACCTCAAGATAGTTTTTTATGTCGTTGAGCGTATAGATGCCGCAGCAGAAAAAATGGTCTGATACACCGAGGACATGCCCCTGCGCATGTTCAACCTCTACAAGATCCTCGATTGGAAACCGCGCGTCGGACATATTGGTGTGCGTATGCAGGTCGTATAGTTGCATGTTTCTCTCCTGTTGCTGTTTCTGCCGCGCCGCTTCCCATCTGCCAATTGCAAAATGCTGATGCTGCTCCCAATGGTCGAACGCCTTGTTCGACTTGCATAAAATCGCTTGACGCTTATACAATATACCATGAACCTGCGCGCGAAAACAAGGGAAGGCATAAAAGCCGCCTTGTAAAATTAGCGGAACTCGATGCGCACGATTGCTGCTTGACAGCGACGTGTTCCAACCATATAATGCAACCAAAAGCATGTTAAGTGTTTTATTTCTTGATATCGATCCGCTCAAATATGCCGAATTCTCGGCAAAAGGAGACATTTAATACATGAAGCCTGCCATATTGTTTTACTCATTCAGGGGAGCCACAGGCGCAGAAGCAAACCGGCGCGCCGCAGACTCGGGCGCGGATGTCTTCGAGGTGATCGAGGCAAAAAAACGCGGCATGTTCTCCGCGTTTCTCTCCGGCTGTCCGCAGGCGCTTGGCAGAAAAGCCTCCGCGATTAAACCGCTCTCCATTGACTGGAGCTTGTATGATTCTGTGACGCTTATGGCGCCCGTCTGGGCGGGACACCCCGCGCCCGCGTTCAACGCCGCGCTGGAGATCATCCCGAAAGATAAAATCCTGCACGTGGTGCTCTGCTCCGGCGGCGGCGAAACGCCAAATAGCAAAGAAGCAACGATCGCCATGCTCCGCGCGCAGGGATATGCGCTTGCGTCTTATGTAGACGTTCGCACCGGCCAGCCCGCAAAGTAACGCACGGAATAAGACAGTAAGAGCGCCCGGTATCATGCCGGACGCTCTTTTTCTTCGAATTCACTGACTTGGCAGGTTTTACTTTGCGTTTTTGCAGCTCCGATGCCGAATCAGCTCTGCCGCGATGCTGACCGCGATTTCAGCAGGCGTCTCGGCGCCGATGGCAAGCCCCACCGGCGCGTGCATGCGCGCAATCTGCGTTGAC
>DNFZ01000066.1 GCA_003486785.1 Clostridiales bacterium
TCATCTTCCAGTTGCCTGCAATGATCGGTTTTCTCATAATATTATAATTCCTTTCGATGTTCGTTGGTATTGCCTGACTTGCTTGCTGATCCGAGCTAGGCTCGAATGGTGTTGCCTATTTTTAAAACCGCCGGAGCGCGCAGCGCGCGCTCCGGCGGGCGAGGGTTCGCTTACTTGTCGTTGAGCACCGCCACGCCCGGAAGCACCTTGCCTTCAAGATACTCAAGCGATGCGCCGCCGCCAGTGGAGATGTGCGNNTCATCTGCTTGGCAAAGCCGAGTTTCTTTACCGCAGACGCAGAATCGCCGCCGCCGATGATCGTCGTGCCCTTGCACTCCGCGCATGCCTCGGCAACCGCGCGCGTGCCCTCGGCAAACGCCGGCATCTCAAACACGCCCATCGGGCCATTCCAGATGACGGTCTTAGCCTCCAGAATCGTCTTTTTGTAAAGAGCGATGGTTTCCGGTCCGATGTCGAGCCCCATCCACCCGTCCGGCATGCTGCAGGAGCCAACCGTCTTATGCTCCGCATCCGCAGCGTACGCTTTGGCTACTACATTGTCCACCGGTAGCAGGAAGTTCACGCCCTTGGCCTTGGCTTTGTCCATGATCTCTCTGGCGAGGTCGAGGCTGTCCACGTCGAGCAGCGACGTGCCGATCTCCAAACCTTCCGCTTTGAAGAAGGTATACGCCATCGCGCCGCCGATGATGAGCGAATCGCACTTGTCGAGCAGATTGGTGATCACGCCGATCTTGTCCGAAACCTTGGCGCCGCCGAGAATTGCGACAAACGGGCGCTCCGGATCTTCCAGCGCTTTGCCCATGATGCCGAGCTCTTTCCCGATCAAAAAGCCTGCGACCGCGGGCAGATACGCGGCGACGCCCGCCGTAGAGGCATGCGCGCGGTGCACGGTGCCAAACGCGTCGGACACATAAAGATCCGCCAGGCTCGCGAGCTCTTTTGCAAACGCAGGATCATTCTTTTCTTCTTCGGGGTGGAAGCGGACGTTTTCCAGCAGCACGATTTCGCCGTCCTTCATATCCGCAACAGCCGCTTTGGCAGACTCGCCAATGACGTCGTCCGCCATCCAAATGCGTGTATCTGGTAAAATCTCGCTCAGCCGCTCACCGACGGGGGCAAGCGAAAACGCTGGCGTCACGCCCTTGGGGCGACCCAGGTGCGAGCAGAGAATGACTTTCGCTTTGTGATCGAGCAGGTACTGAATCGTGGGCATGGCTGCGACAATTCGCTTGTCATCCGCAACTTTCCCGTCCGTAGTGAGTGGTACGTTGAAATCCACGCGCACGAGCACCCGTTTGCCTGCTACTTCTACGTCCTCAACTGTCTTTTTTGCCATAGTTCTTTCCTCCATCTTTGTATTCAATCATTTTTTATCGATTTATTATAGCACTCCTGTTCTCGTTTGAACAGGAAGGGACTGACAATTCGGAAACTTTTTCCGCGCGCAGGCACACGGAAAGCGGGCGGAACCGCGCGCAAGCGCGCGATATACCGCCGGATCTATACTTTAGGAGAGCTGCCCGCCTAACCAGGCGGGAAAGCCACCCTCATATACAATACCGTCTACGCCCATCAATCGAAAACGCATAGCCGTTGAGCCCGTGCCATATCGCTTCTAAATACAATACCGCCCTCGTTCTTTTACCACAACCGTGGAGGAAAAGTCAATCTCTTTTTTTACTTCCTCCTCGGTGTCGTACTTGCCCCACAAATGCGTCAAATATAGCGTCTTGACGCCCGCGTTTCTCGCCAGAACGCAAGCTTCCTTCACGTTCATGTGCGGGCCGGTCTGGCTCGCGTTTACAAAACACGCATCCGCGAGCAGCGCGTCCGCACCCATCGGCCCCTTTTCCATGCCGGGATACGGCTTGGTATCCCCCGTATAGAAGAGCGCCGCGCCGTCAGCACCGGTTATGCGCATGCCATTTGTCGGCACGGGGTGCGCCATCGGCGTAAAGGCAAAGTGCAGCGTGCCGATCAGGATTTCGTCCCCGCCCTTGATGGTGCGCTGCGCAAAGAGCGCGCCGGTGGTGATTGCTTTGCGCGTATCAAAGGGCTCTGCGGGCGTATAGAGCGGCACCTGCCGCTTCTCTTCCCCTTCGCGCACATCCTGCTGATCGAGCGCATAGCGCATCACAAACAGGTCGGAGCAATGGTCAAAATGCAGGTGGGAGATCACGATTGCGTCCAGATGCGCGGGATGAGTGTACTCCATCAAGCGGGAGAGCACGCCGCTGCCGCAGTCGAGCAAAACGCGCGTATCGCCGTCCTCGATCAGATAGCCGCTGCATGCGCCGCCCGGGCGCGGGTAAGGGCCGTGACGACCCAGCACGGTTAGAAACATGTTCTCCCTCCGTCTCTGTCAATCGATCGGCCGGCGAATTTGAAGCATATGCTCCGGGCGCATGACCGGCATGTATCGCAGCACCACCGCACCCAGCACCGCGCAGACAACGCCCTGCAGCAGCTGCAGAAGTGCTGTGATGCCCACAACTGCAAACTCGCGGATGATAACAAGATCGTAGACTAGAAACAGCCCCAGCATTATCGCCTCCGTCATGCCGGCAACAACAAAGCTCTTTTTCCAGTTGTCGCATTTGGCTGCAAAAGCAAGCACAAACAGCGCCATCAAACTTCCGATTATGATGTTGCCGAGAATGAAGTTCTTGCTCCCCGTCACGATATCCCCAAGCACCATGCCAAACACCGGCGCTATGATCCCCCACGGCGACCCCAGCGCCATAACGGAAACGAAGATGCCCACATCCTGCAGAGATGCATAGGGCTTCACGTCGCCCAGTACAGAGGTAGTCGCCTCAGCTTGAATGCGTATGATCGACAGGATGAAGGTGCCCACTGCGCACAGAAGAACGGTAATCAACAGCCGCTGATCGATCTTCTTCCAATTCATTTTCAGTCCTCCTAAAAAAGCAAGTTGGGGCCTGTCCGCGCGCTACTCGCCGGAGTTGATGATCTCTTCGAGCAAATCGTCCAGCGAAATCTCTTCGTTTTGATTGGACTGACCGACATACCGGGAAACAGTCGGCAACTCCTCCATCTCGGGTTCGGGGTCCGGCTCCCATTCGCGGATTTCGCCATAGTCGCTATAGCGGCGCGGTGCGGGTGCGGGTTCCTCCTGCGTCGCATCCATAGAAAAGAGTGCCCCCTCCGCTTGTGGCTCAATCGCGCTGGTAAACGCCTCCTGCGCCCATGCCTGCTCGGAATACGGTTCCGCTGCGGTTTCGGCTTGCTGATCGCTTGTTTGATCGGCGGATTGTGCTGCGCTGCCCGCAGCGGGCATATATGCGTTGACCTCGGTCAGATACGCGTCAAACGCTTGCTCCATATCTCCGGCGCGAGCCTGCTCTCCGTCCGCGTCCGTCTGCGCGAAGCGCTCCTCCCGCGCCTCGGTCTCGCCAAACAGCGCACCCTCCGCCTGCGGCTCCAGCGCGCTGGTAAACGCGTCTTTGGCCCATGCCTGCTCGGAGTACGGCTCCGGCATTGTCGCAGCGTGCTGAGCGGTTGCCGCTGAAGCAGGCTCTGTTGCCATGCTTGTGGCGGCTGTGTTTGAGATAATCTGCGTCAGATAATCGTCAACCTCTTCTTCGGCATCCAGCGCGGAGATGTGTTTCTCGTCCATATCCGTCTGCACGATGGTCGCCTCCTGCGCCTCCAAATCGCCAAACAGCGTTCCCTCCGCCTGCGGCTCCAGCGCGCTGGTAAACGCATCCTGCGCCCACGCCTGCGCGGAATACGGCTCAGGCGCGTCTGCTTCCTGTTTCGGGGCGCTCGGTGTCATCTTAGCAGGGTCAAGCCGCGCTTCGTCCTGCGCGCCATCCGCGCTCTGCTCGAGGGTTTCTTCATAATATGCGTCAAACGCGCGCACCGCTTCATCCGTCGGCTCTACGGTAAGTCCCCCGTCCGCGTGCGCGGTTGCGGCCGGTATCTCCTCCATAGGCGCTGCTGTGTCACAATCCGCCCCGTTCAGCAGCGCGTCAATCGCGCTCTCGGCATCGGCTTTTGTCACATTGCAATCATCGTCATGAACGGTGTAATCACTCTTAACAAACGCGTCGTCAAACGCTTTTGTAAACTCCGCCTGCGGTTCGCTCTCGCTCCGCATCGCCTCGCTCATCCACGCCGCCTGAGAATACGGCTCCGTCTCCGTGGGCTGCGATGCTTCCTCCCCGAAGATTTCTTCATCTCCTAATCGTTCTTCGTTCCCGATAGCTTCTTCGTTCCCGATAGTTTCTTCGTTCCCGATAGTTTCTTCGTTCCCGACAGCTTTATCGTTTTCCAGCGCTGTTGCCTCATCCGTCCACACGTCAGGCAAACGCTCCTCCGGCAGCGCAGCCAGCGGCGTATCAAAATTTTGCGCGTCCGCTTCATCTTGCTGCTCGGAATGACTCGGTATCTGTTTTTCAGACATGCCGGCTTCCGCCCGGTCTTCCGGAAGCGGTCGGTTTTGAATCCGGTAGATGTTCCGCATCAGAAGCGCCGGATTCTCGCTTGCGTCCGGCAGCGCGGCATCGTTGAGGGCGCCCACGGATTTATAGAATGTGTTGCCGTCCAGCTGGGTTTCAGTCGTATCTATTCTGCGATCCTTCACAAACTCGGCAAATCGCGCTGCGGTGGTTTCAAGCTCGCTGGCGTTTTGCGCAAGCATGGCGTTGAAGGAATCCACCATCTCCTCATATTCGCGCTTGATGATCTCCGCATCGCGCAGCATCCGCTCGCTGTCCGCCTTTACCGTCGCCGTCAGCTCAATTGCGCTGCGTTCCGCTTCGAGCTTGAGCTCTTTTGCGGCTGCGATCGCGTCGGCAAGCAGTGCCTCCGCTTCGTCTCTCGCGTTGTGGCGTGCCTGCTCGGCTTCTTTTAGTATCGCTTCCGCTCCCGCTTTGATTCGCTCGCCCTCCGCTTGTGCCTCTTGCAGTGCCTTGGCTGCCTTATCTTTGCCGGTTTGCAGCGCGTCAAATACCGACTGCTCGCGCGCGCGGTAGCCTTCCACCAGCTGATCCATGGTGTCGATGCGCGTTTCGAGCAAGGCAATGCGCTCAAATCGCTCTTCCAGGAGGAGCTTCATCTCTCTTCGTCTCATTCTTCAACCTCCAGTCTCAGCTGCTGCGTGTCGCCCGGGTATCCCATATGCGCATATCCGGCGGGCATGACGATTCTCCCGCGCGGCGTCCGCGCAATAAACCCGAGTCGCAGCAGATAGGGTTCATAAACGTCCTCTATCGTGGTAGCGTCCTCGCCTGTAGCGGCCGCTATCGTATCCAGCCCAACGGGTTTGCCGCAAAACTTCTCGATCATGGTCTGCAGCATGCTCCTGTCTACCGCGTCAAGACCCAGCTCGTCTACGCCGAGCATGTCCAGCCCCTCTTTGGCAGACGTAAGATCGATTGAGCCGTCCTTGCGCACCTCCGCATAGTCGCGAATCCGCTTGAGCAGGCGGTTTGCAACGCGCGGGGTTCCGCGCGCTCGCGTACCGATCTCCACAGCGCCTTCCTCGGTAATGCGTATGCCGAGGATGCGCGCGCTGCGCACGATAATCTCCTGCAACGACTCCACGTCATACATGGCAAGCTGCTCTTTGATGCCAAAGCGATCCCGCAGGGGGGAAGTCAACAGCCCCATCCGCGTGGTTGCACCAACAAGCGTAAACTTCGGCAGATCCAGCCGGATGCTTCGCGCGGAAGGGCCTTTTCCGATGATGATATCCAGCGCGAAATCTTCCATCGCCGGATACAGCACCTCTTCTACATTCGCGTTGAGGCGGTGAATTTCGTCGATAAACAACACATCGCCCGGCGCTAGATTGGTCAAGAGCGCTGCAAGATCGCCCGCGTGCGTGATGGCAGGCCCGCTTGTAACGCGCAGAGATACGCCCATCTCGTTGGCAACGATGCCCGCAAGCGTTGTCTTGCCCAGCCCCGGCGGCCCGTAGAACAGCGAATGATCCAGCGGCTCGCCGCGCTTGAGTGCCGCGTCGATATAGATGCGCATGTGATCCTTCACCGCGAATTGTCCGATGTATTCCGCAAGTAAACGCGGGCGAAGGGAGTATTCGGTTTTTGCTTCGTCCTCGCGCATTGAGGAGCTGATCAGGCGTTCTTCCATGTTTGTCCTATCTGAATGATCATCTTTTCACGCCGTCGCGCTTTATTTCGCCGTCCTGTCTGTATGATCGTCTTTCCGTACCGTCGCGCTTCATTTCGCCATCCTGCGTAGTGCGGCGGTGATGAGCGCTTCCACGCTCTCTGCCTTCTCCACGGCGGCAACCGCTTTCCCCGCGGCCAGCCCGTCGTAGCCGAGCGAAACAAGCGCGGCAATCGCTTCTGAGCGGATGTCCGGCGCGTCCGTCTCCACGCCGCTGCCGAGCATCTCACCTGTCTCCACGCGTTCCTTGAGCTCTAGCAGCACGCGCTGCGCGGTCTTTCGCCCCATGCCGGATACGCGATCAAACGCCGCCGCATTGTTGGTCACGATTGCGCCCGCAACGTCGCTGGGCGTAAGAATGGAAAGCACTGACAACGCAAGCTTTGGCCCTACGCGCGTCACCGTCAATAGTCTTTTAAACATCTCCTTTTCCGCCGGATCGTAAAAGCCATAGAGCGCCATCACGCCTTCCGCGAGATGCAGGTGCGTATAGAGCCTTTCCTTCTGCCCCTGGCGAAGGCGTTTGAGCGTCATAGCGCTGCAAAACAGCTCATAACCCACGCCAGCCGCTTCCAGCACGGCACGATCGGGCAGCAACTCGTCAACAACTCCGCTGATATATGCGTACAAGGATGGTGTCCTCCATCTTTCTTATCGAATGCGGTATTCTTCCGCCGCAGGCGCGATGGTGCAGCCGTGGCAGATGGCCGCCGCGAGCGCGTCCGCCGCATCGTCGGGCTTTGGCAGGTTTTTGAGCGAAAGCAGTATCTTTACCATGCTTTGCACCGCGCGCTTATCCGCATGTCCGTTTCCCGTCACCGCTAGCTTGATCTGCATGGGGGTATACTCGTATAGCGGAATGCCCGCGCGCTGTGCCGCGAGGATGGATACGCCGCGCCCAGCGCCGACCGAGAGCGCCGTGGTCGTGTTCCGCTGAAAAAACAGCTCTTCAAACACAGCCAAATCCGGCTGATACCGTTCGATGAGCGCGCAGGTTCCATCATAAAGCCGATTGAGACGCTCCGGCAGGCATTCGTCCGGCTTGGTCTGGATCACACCGTAATCCACCGCCGCGAACTTCGTTCCCGAAGCATCCACAACGCCATACCCGAGAATGGCGTATCCGGGATCGATTCCGAGAATTCTCATGCCGTTACCTGCCTGCTTGTAGTCTTCTTATTTTAGCATGATCGGGTTCGGGTGTAAATGAACCCGGATCCCTTGCCGCATTGTTTCATCTTCCGTTCATATCTGCCTCTTTGGTTCTATCTTAATGCTTAAAATCACGCTCTGTATGTGCAAATCAACCAAAAAGCAACCGCGCGTTCCTGCGGCGGCTGCTTTTGTTCGTTCTCCTTAGTTGCTATTGTTTGTATTTCGCGATCAGCTCGTCCAT
>DNFZ01000041.1 GCA_003486785.1 Clostridiales bacterium
GCGATAGCAGGTGCCGACATTGTGCGAATACGGCTCAATCTTGACGAGATTGCCGCTCGCTTCGAGCTGCTTGACAATTGCTTTGCGGCACTCAAAGCGCTCAAGTCCGACAAACTTTCCGCCGTTTTCGTTGATGAAGCCTGCGTCCGTATACACGCGCAGAACCGGCAGATTCTGCCGCATGGCAACATCAAAATCATTCGGGTCGTGTGCGGGGGTAATCTTCACCGCTCCCGTGCCAAATTCCATCTCGCAGTATTCATCTCCCACGATGGGGATCTCCCGACCAACAGCGGGTATGATGACGGTTTTTCCGATCAGGTGCTTGTATCGCGGATCTTCCGGATTGACGGCAACACCCGTGTCGCCGAGCATGGTTTCCGGGCGCGTGGTCGCAACGGTGATGGAGTAGCTCTTGTCCGGCGCGTCGTAGCGCACGTGCCAAAGGTGGCTATGCTGTTCTTCATATTCCACTTCGGCATCCGATAGCGCGGTCTTACAATCCGGGCACCAGTTGATGATGCGGTCTCCGCGATAGATCAACCCCTTGTTGTAGAGGTGAACGAATACTTTCGTTACGGCTTTGCTGCAACCCTCGTCCATCGTAAAGCGTTCGCGCTCCCAGTCGCAAGAAGAGCCAAGGTAGCGCAGCTGCTTGACGATGGCAGAGCCGTATTCGTTCCGCCACGCCCAGGCGCGCTTAAGAAACCCTTCGCGGCCGATGTCTTTCTTCGTGATGCCCTCTTTAGCCATCTGTTCAACGATCTTCACTTCGGTTGCAATCGACGCATGGTCGGTGCCCGGCACCCAAAGCGTCTCAAAGCCGCTCATGCGCTTAAAACGAATCAACACATCCTGAAGGGTCTCGTCGATGGCATGGCCCATATGGAGTCGCCCGGTTATGTTTGGCGGCGGAATGACGATGGTATACGGCGGTTTTCCGGTGTTGGGGCGGGCGTGGAAGTATCCGCGCTCTTCCCAGGTTTTGTAGAGCGCGCCTTCCACGCGCGCATGGTCGTAGGTTTTTTCCATTTCGGGGCGCATAGTGTTTCTCTCCCTGCTTATATCATTACTTATACTTCAAATTTTTTCTGAGGCATCAAACTGATAACAAAAAAGCATCCGCTTCGCCAAAGGACGAAACGGACGCTCGCGGTACCACCTTTGTTGAACACAACAGAACAACTCATCCGCTGCATTCCTCTCATGCTTCCGTAACGTGGAAAAACGGGAAACGCTATTGCTCTTCGCCTCGCGTTTCCGGCTCCGATGCGACCTTCCGCAATCATTTCGCAAACCGCCTCACAGCGCTCGGGCGGTCTCTCTTGTGCGATGGAGTTGCGTACTCCTCATCTTCACAGCCGATTTCATATCGGTCATTTTACGTCAGTCTAGCTGAATTTTGCGGCTTTGTCAAGCAACGGCGCCGTCCTGCAGCAAATTGTCAGCCCAGACGTCCATTCGCTCTTGAATCAAATCAAAATTGCTCGGCCCAAGATCCAGATACGTCTTTAAAAACGATGCCAGATCAAAGCTCTCGCCCAGTTCCTCTTTCAGCCCGCGGTAGAGCTGCGCCATCTGGCAATATCCGATGGCATACTCAAAGAAATAGTATGGTTGATCTACAACCAGGTTGTAGTAAATTGAAGCGACATACGCGCCTTCAAACCCCAGGCCGGAGATCGCGTTTTCCAGCGCTTCATCCGTATAACCATAATAATTGACGAGAATGCTGATGATAGCCGGAAGCACTGAGTTTGCAAACTGACCATAGACAAAGTTGAAGCGAACGTAGTCCTGATCATACTTGGTTTGATGTTCTACAGTCAGAAACTCTGCAAACTGCGCCCATCCTTCGGCGTAACCGCCAAAGTTTGCCGCACGTTGCATCAGGCTGAGGTGATCAAGACTGCGCTGGTAAACGTACTGATACATATGGCCAGGGTAGCCCTCATGCGCAAGCGTCAGTAACAGCGATGAATCGGAAGCAGCCGTGTTGATGAAGATCGTGTTTTCCATCCAGTCGTCCATGGAAGGGATCACATACGCTGCGGGAGCGAACTGACTCTGCAACTCGTCCGGCACATCACTCAGCGTGAGATTGTGCTGTGGCAGTTCCGGCAGAAACGGCTTTATGATGGATTGCAGGTATTGCAAATCTTCACTCGTGTTGCCACTGGTGATCATGAGATCCTGTTCGACGAGGTTGGGGTTTGCCTCAAGCAAACTTACAAAATCATAGAGCAGATAATGAAGCTCCGCTTTTAACATTTCCAGCGTTTCCTCCACCGTGAGATAATTACATCCGGCGGATTGTATGCTGTATTCAAAATAAGCCTTTTGCATATCGCTATATGTAGCGGCCTGCTCATAGGTGCGGCAGTGTTTGCGCAAATCGTTCAAGCCATCGTATAGAGTTTGATAAGAGTCAACAAACTCGTTCCGCAGCAGACTCGCATTTCTGTCTTTATATGTCTGAATCTGCTCTGTTGTCAGGAAGGTCAACT
>DNFZ01000084.1 GCA_003486785.1 Clostridiales bacterium
CCTGCATTTTTCAGCAATCTGTTCAGTTCTTTCAGGCTTGTGCCTGCGTTGATCGCAAATCGGATCATATCAATATAAAGGAACTGCTCAATCGAGTAGTATCGATAGCCGGTGGCTTCATCTATGTATGCAGGGATTAACAATCCCATTTCATGATAATGCCGCAGGGCTTTGATTGTCACATCCTTCATTTTTGCCACTTCTCCGATTGAAAAGTACGGTTTTTCCGGACGCATAGCAGGGCATCTCCTTTTCAAGAACTATCGTGCATGATTCACTTTATCACAACTTCTATTCAAATAGAACTACTCACATTACAAAAAAAGCAATCCCTGCATGGTATTGCTTTGAAAGGTCTGCACGCGTTCTTTTTTCAACCCCGTTGGTACAATGCACCCCTCTAGCTATGGCTCTCTGAACTCGTGGTTTATACCGCAACAGGAGGGGCTCCATTGCCCCTCTTAACTGTTTTGCTGCATTAGAGATGCGCCCGCTCGTGCTTGAGCAGCCAGTCCTTGCGCCAGAGCCCGCCGCCATAGCCGGTGAGTGTGCCGTCGGCTCCGATCACCCGATGGCAGGGAATCATGATGGCGATACGGTTCATGCCGTTTGCCGTGCCCACCGCGCGCACCGCCCCGGGGTTGCTCATCGCAGCGGCGATCTCGCCGTAAGAGCGCGTTTCACCATATGGAATCTCGCGCAGCGCCGCCCAAACCCGCTGTTGAAAGGCAGTGCCAGGCGCATGCAGCGGCACGGAAAAGGTTTTTCTTTCGCCTGCAAAATATTCTAAAAGCTGCAAAATGGCAGCCTCCGTAAACTCGTTTTTGCCGGGCAGGAGCACGGCGCCAAGCCGCTTTTGCAGATCGCTAAACTCACTTTCAAGCATCCGCCTATCGCCAAACTCTAACAGGCACAACCCGGTTTCGTTCGCTACCGCAATCATAGGGCCAAGCGGCGTGTCAAAGCGCTGGTAGACAAGCACGTTTTTCGGCTCTTTCCCGGCTCTGCCCGGCGCGGTGCCGATGATCTTGTCAAACGCGGTGGCAAACCCGCTTGCAGAGGAATAGCCGCTGCCAAGCGCCGCGTCAAGCACGCTGTTGCCGTCCTTGATTGCGCCAAACGCCGCGTTGATGCGGCTCATCCGGCAAAACGCCTGAAAGGTCATGCCATAGTGCTTTTGAAACCATCTTCGCAGCGTATTCGGGTCGAAGCCGCGCTGACGAAGCTCCCATTCCGTGATGCGAAACTGCGGGTTTTCCTGCGCTTCGGCGAGCAGCTCCGCAATCTCTTTGGGGATCTGGTTTGCGCTTTCCATCGGACGGCAAATTTTGCATGGGCGATATCCCGCTGAGAGGGCGTCTTGAATCGAATCGTAAAAGCACACGTTCTCCCGCTTGGGCTTGCGCGCGGTACAGGTGGTGCGGCAAAAGATGCCCGTCGTCTTCACCGCCGCGAAAAACGCGCCATCAAAGTCTGCGTTTTTCTCTACCAAAGCGGTGTATTTTTCGTTATCCGTCATGGGTGGTTTCCTCTCATCTGCCGTGCATATAACATTATGTCGTGAGTATACCACAGCATGCCGAGCGTCCTCCACCGATAAAACGACATCTATCATCTGCCACAAACCTTTCGCCCGCGCGGCACGCGATAAAGCGAAGCATGCGCACCTAATGCTTCATCTTGCGCACGATGCGATATTGCTTCATGCCGCCGGAGAGGTTGTAGACGCGCCGGAATCCCTTGTTGATCAGGATGTTCTGCGCGGCGTTGCCCGTGGTTCCCTTGTTGCAATAGGTGATGGTGAGCGTGTCTTTGTCCAGCGCGTCCGCCGCCGTGCGCAGCGACGCATGCGGAATGCTCGCCGCGCCCGTTGCGTGCGCCTTTTCATATTGCGCAGCTGCGCGCGCGTCGATGAGCGTCACCTTCTCCCCTGCGCTCTGCCGCGCGAGCGCTTCCTGCGCTGTCATGAGCGGGCGTGCGCCGTGAATCGCGTTTTCGAGGATCATGCCCGTGTAGTGCACGGGGTCCTTCGTGGTTGCAAACGGCGGCGCGTACGCCAGATCAAGGTAGAACAGATCTTCGGCGTTTGCGCGAAAGCTTATGGCTGTGGCAAGCACGTCGATGCGCTTATCCACGCCCGCAAGCCCAACGATCTGCGCGCCGAGCAGGCGGCCTGTCGCACGGTCGGCAACGGCCTTGATGACCATCTCTTTCCCGCCGAGATACTCCGGCTTGTCGGGCTTGATGTTGTGGCAAACCACTGCGTCAAAGCCCGCCTCGCGCGCCTCGCGCTCCGTCAGGCCCGTCTGCCCGACACTAAGCCCCAGCACGCCAAATATGCCCGTGCCGAGCGTGCCGCGATAGGCAAGCGCGCCGCCCGTCGCGCAGTCGCCCGCGATGCGCCCCGTCTTGTTGGCTGTCGACCCCAGCGGCCGGTAGGCCTGCGCGCCTGTCACCACGTGAATCTGCTCGGTGCAGTCCCCGCAGGCATAGACATCCGGCAGGTTGGTCTGCATACGCGCGTCGACGAGAATCGCGCCGGATTTGCCCAGCGTGATCCCCGCCGCGGCGGCAAGCTCGGCGTTGGGGCGCACGCCGGTGGCGAGCAGCGTCATCTGCGCGGGGACGCTCGTCCCGTCCGCAAGCAGCACGCGATCCTCCGTAATCTCTGCAATCGAAACCCCGGTCAGCACCGCAATGCCGCTGTTTATCAGATGCTCCTCCACATAGGCCGCCATGTCGTCGTCCAGCCCCGGCGTGACCTGCGGCAATTTTTCGAGCAATGTGACGGATAGGCCAAGCCGCGAAAGGCTCTCGCACATCTCCAGCCCGATAAACCCCGTGCCGACGATGGCGGCGGTTTCCGGCTTTCGCTCATCCAAAAAGGATTTGATGCGCAGCATGTCGCCAATGTTTCGCAGGGTGAATACATGCGCCCCGTCCCGCCCGGGAATCGGCGGCGTAACCGCGCGCGCGCCGGTTGCGAGAATGAGCGTGTCGTAATCGTCCCAAAAGGCCTCGCCGGTGATGAGGTTTTTCACCGAAACGCGCTTGCTTGCAGGATCGAGCGCGAGAACCTCGTGCCGAATCTTGATCTCGACATTGTACTTGCTGAGGAAGAAGGCGGGATCGCGCGGGGTCAGCTCCTCTGCGTTTGCAATCTCGCCGCCGAGAAAATACGGCATGCCGCAGCCGGAATACGAGATGAAGCTGTCCTTTTCATAGATCGTGATCTGCGCGTCCTCGCTGTTGCGCCTCGCCTTCGCCGCGGCGGATGTGCCCGCGGCAACGGCTCCTATAACGATGATCTTCATGTGCCATTTCCCCTTTCGGCGGTTCGGTTCGCGCGCCTTGCACTGCGGTTTTTTTAGCGTACTGCCATTTGCTGCCCAGCGCCTTGCCAATCAGCTTCGGCTCGTCTGCGCGGGGAACCAGTGCGTCGTACGGTTTGCAATCTTCACGAGCGTGAGCATCACAGGCACCTCCACCAGCACGCCAACGATGGTTGCCAACGCGACGGGGCTCTTCGCGCCAAACAGCGCGATTGCGACGGCGACCGCAAGCTCGAAGAAGTTGGAAGCGCCGATCATGCCCGCCGGCGCCGCGATGTCGTGCGGGAGCTTCAGCAGGCGGCTTGCGCCATAGGCGATAAAGAAGATCAAAAACGTCTGGATCACGAGCGGCACCGCGATGAGCAGGATGTGCAGCGGGTTTTCGAGAATCACCTTGCCCTGGAAAGAGAAGATGATCACGAGCGTGAGCAGAAGGCCGACGATGGTGACGTTGTTGAATTTCGGCAAAAAGCCTTTTTCGAAGTATTCATACCCGTGTTTTTTGATCACGGAGCTGCGCGTGAGCACGCCGCCCGCCAGCGGGATAACCACAAACAGCGCAACGGAGAGCAGCAGCGTATCCCACGGAATCGTCACTCCGCCAATCCCGAGCAGCAGCGCGACGATGGGCGTGAACGCAAGCAGTATGATCAGATCGTTTGTGGCAACCTGCACGACCGTATACGCCGCGTTGCCCTTTGTCAGATGGCTCCAGACAAACACCATCGCCGTGCAGGGCGCGGCACCAAGAAGGATCAGCCCGGCGATGTATTCGGGTGCCTTGGCCGGGTCGATCAGACCGGCGAAGAGGTAGTCGAAGAACAGCACCGCCAGCGCCGCCATGGTGAAGGGCTTGATCAGCCAGTT
>DNFZ01000269.1 GCA_003486785.1 Clostridiales bacterium
CCCTGAATGCCCACGGTGCTGAGAGCCGACCCCATGTTGATGATGGAGCCCGCGCGCCGTGGCCGCATCAGTCGCATGGCGGCGCGACAGCACAGCCAGGAGCCCAGCAGGTTGTGGTTGACCTGGAACACCAGTTCATTTCCGTCCCCGGTAAACCGGCGTTTGGTGGAGTGCAGCCCGGCGCTGTTGATCAGCACGTCGATATGATCGATGCGCCCGGCGATCTCCTGCGCCGCCGCTCTGACATCGTCCAGCCGCGCAAAATCGGCGATCACGAGTTCGGCATCGTTCTGATACTCCTGTTTTAAGAGCGTCTTCACGCGCTCGGCTTTGCCTTGATTTCGGCAGACAAGCAATAGGCGGGCGCCGCCTGCCGCGAGCTTTTTTGCCGCCTCAAGGCCAACCCCGGACGATGCGCCTGCTATCACGCAGATTTTGCCCGTCATGGGTTCGCTCGTCTTATGTTGCGGCGCATTTCCGTTTTTGATAAATGCCAGATCTTCCATTGTGTATTTCATATGTTCCCTCGCTTTTCGCCGGTTGTTGCATTTTCTTAGCTTGCGACTGCAACCACGTTCTTTTTACCCGAATTTTTTTCGTAAAAACCTGCGATACGGTTTCTTGAACCAGGGGATTCCGTTGAAGATATCGCCCCAGAGGTCATAGTAGTCTCGTTGGCGGATGATTCTGCCATCCGGATGCAGCGTGAGTTTCGTGCTGCCGAAGATCGGCGTGCTCGGAAATTTATGAAACATCATCGTCATGGTCCAGTCAAACATGATCTCATTTTGCTTGACAAAAATCGTGCCGATCTCCATTTGCAGCTGCTTGCACCGATCCGTCAGGCGCTTGCATAGCAAAACGAATTCCTCAATCCCCTCTATGCGCTGAATCGTGTCCTGAAAGACGATATCCTCGTGATAGTATCGGAAGATATGAGACCAGTCCGGCTTGCCGTCGGTATTGTACGTTTTCGACCATAGCAGCCGAACGGTATCCTCGTTGAGTTCGAGCCTCTCTTCCTGCTGGTGGGCAACGCGTTCGTCTTGTTCCATGTTCCGCTCCTTTCAGGGTTATGTTCACATTTCTAGCAGATAGAATTCTCGTTTCGTTTCGCAGTCTGCACGAGCGATTCATAAATTCTAAAAATTTCGGCTGTATGCATAGCCGGCTTATTGCCCGCATTTTTAAATAAAAGGCTAACCGGTTGTTTGCATAGCCGGCTTTTTGCCCGCATACCTAAGGCTTCGGCATGATCTGCTCCAGACTGCCCGCAATCTCCATTCCAACCCATTTGCTGGCGTCCTCAAATAGGATGTCCCCTTTGCGGTTTACGAGCGTGACGAAGATCTCTGCTGTAATACTCTCTTCGATCTCCCGGGTCATCAACCCGTTCTTGGGTGCTATTAAGATGCCGCCCTTGGAATACTGCGCAGCAAACGCCAGCTTGTGCGACGGACTCTTGAGAATCACTTCCATTCGATTCCCGTCCATCTTTATTTGCTGAAGCTTGCTTCCATTATACGTAGCAAACCGATAGAAACCAACATCCGTTTTCAGAAAAGAGATCAGCCCGGTAAAGCTTTTGCCCAGNNGGCCCAGCCAGGGGATGCGGGCGATTGAAAACAGGAAGGATGCGTTTGGGGTTTGAAAATGATTCGCCTGCATCCAAATCCAGGATTGAGGAAAGGAACTCCCCCAATCCTTTTCAATATAGCCCTCGCCCCCGGTCATATCCGTTTCAACGCCGTTATATGTGAGCGAACCCGAAATCGTGTGACTCATGTTCACCACGCCATGATAACACTCCATAGTCGGAACAAACGAAAACGGCCCCATAATGCCAGGGTGGAAAAACGACCTTGGATACTTCTGAATCGAATGAAAACTCAAATTGCCGGACAGGCTTGCGATTTCGTTTTTCAGGTTTACCGTGAGTCCCGCATCCGAGAAATGGTTGCAGCCGATGCGGACATCAAATTTTTTCGTGTCCGCGACGAACTCGTCCAATGCAAACCGGAAATACGCGGTCCTGCCCGTTACCGCGTCGATCAGCTGAATAAACGCATGATCCTCACTCCGGTTTTTGCCCAGCGATATCCCCGGAATGATCGCAAAAACCGCCTTGCGCGAGGGATCGATCAGTTTAAAGTACCAGCCCTCAAAATATTCTTTTTTCTTCTGTCCCTGAAAAGCATCTTGACGCCAGACTCTAGAAAAATTCATACTCCGCTCCCGACCATTTCATAGCATCATATTTTTCAAAACTAAACCGTCGCGTTCCTCATTCCATCTTAGGACGCCTGCAGATTAAGGTCCAGCTTCTGTGCGCTTTGGCGCACCGAAAATGAATTCTGAGTCCATTGTACAATCGATCCTGCACGAAGTCCAGACATCCGCGTGTTCTGCGCCGCATGCCTGTGTGCTCTTAGCCAAAAGCCCGTACTTATCCTGTGCGACAAGGCAGTGCATGCTTGCTTGATCGCCCCGCCGCATACAAGAGCTTTTTTTGATTTGTATGGTATCCATCTTTGGCGCATTTCTGTGCAGCGCTTGCTTTTATACCATCTGTGGTATTATAAAATGTAAAAATTGCCCGTTTTTTGGGGTATCCTCCGCGCGCGCAAAATTTTACCCCACATGGTACTCATAATTCTATATGAATTGTATGCCTCTATTCCATGTGTTCTTCAACCCGCTATTCGTCGCCGCATGAGCAATACTCGTGCACGCTGCATTGCATGCCCATGCGCGCGCCGGCATGCAACCGGGCGAAGGCGATCCGGTATGTGAGCGCCTGCTCTCCGGTCGAACCGCCGTTGACGAAGCGAACCTTCGCTTTTTTGTATTTATTAGGGTATATACAACCACAAAACCGCAACGCAGAAAAATATATGATTTATTTTGAAAATATTGCTTGCATCGTAAGAAAATTGCATGCTATACTCTGCCCGTAATGACTCGCAAACGAGCGCTTCACAGCGCCACGCGGAGTCGGAAAGGAGAAAAAGCACAAATGATTCAGTCGGTCGAGGTGGCGAAAGCCTAACAACTGAATATCCGGACACAAGCGCTCATAGCCGACGGAAATACCGCCTTACGGTAGTTTCTTTCGAGTACACCCCGCTTTGAGGGCCTGTCGTCTGTTAGCAGAACCTTTCGAAGAACTGTATTTTTTACGGGCATGTCGATCGGATGTGCTCGTTTTTGTTTGCGAACAAGACGCGCATCAACCCGATTCAGCCGTGAGAGCAGTCCCGAGTGGGCTGCACGTCACGGCTATTTTTATGCCCTTTTCCAAGAACGACCGCGCAGAAAGGCGCAAGGAAAAAACACATGAACAGAGATTATGATTATCCGGCGGCGTTTGCGTCGCTGCAAGCATCCATAAATTTTGGCCAGTTCGGCTGCGCCAACCTCACGCCTGACTGCCATGCGGTGTGTTTGCAGCGCGGTGGCATGCGCGACAGGCGCCCCGGCACGAAAAAGGCGCCGGCCCGTGCAACGGGTTTCTCCGCCTATCTCAGCGGGAGGTTGCAGCGCACATGAGCGAAACTCGCCTGTATGATGCGCCATTTGGCGCGCTCACACTCCGGCCAACGCCGGAATATGACCTTGAGCGGGCTCTGCGCGGGGCGGTATTACGCCTGCGCTTGACAGAGCCGCGCCGAAAGCGACGAACAAACAATTTGGAGGGAACCATGTACCCCAGTCAGCATAATTACTTCGCGTCTCCCGCGCAGGGATCGACGCTCAACGCCGGACAATTCGGCAGCGCATTTGTTCTCCCCCCTTGCAGGGGCTGCGCTTACAAGCAGCAGGCTCATGACGCGCAAACGCCCGGCAGGCCGCAGCGAAATATCCTGCACCTGCTCGCAGCCCGCCTCAAGGGAATCGCGCGATGAGTGCGGCGACGCTCGAGGCTTACGGGTTTTCGCCCGCCATGCGTGCGGCGCTGGACGCGCAGGGATCGGCTCAGGTCATCCCTGCCCGGGTGAGCGCGGTGCACAAGGAGCGCTACGCGCTCATCTGCGACCGGGGCGCGTGCTATGGACGTCTAAAGTTTGCCGTCTATTTCAACGGCGGCGCGCAGGCGTTTCCCACCACGGGAGACTTCGTGCTCATCCAGCACAACGACCAGGGCGATAGCATGATCACACAGACGCTACCGCGACGATCCTTTTTTGCCCGAAAGAACCCCACGCTCGGCGAAGGGGAGCAGGCGGTCGCCGCCAATTTTGACAGCGTGTTTATCATGCAGTCGCTCAATCATGACCTCAACCCCAAGCGGCTGGAGCGATACCTCACGCTTGCCTGGCAGTCCGGCGCGGTGCCCGTCGTGATTCTCACCAAGGCGGATCTGGCAGCGACGCACGAAGCGCAGATGCTGGAGATCCAGCGTGTTGCCGCCGGGGTCGATGTGTTTGCCGTGAGTGCAAAATCAGGCTTTGGCCTTGACGCGCTTTCGGGATACCTGCAACCCGGCAAGACCATCGTTCTGCTCGGCAGCTCAGGCGTAGGAAAATCCAGCTTTGTCAACGCGCTTGCCGGCGGGGAGATCATGGCGGTCAACGAGATCCGCGCGGACGACAGCAAGGGCAGGCACACGACCACCCACCGCCAACTCATCCGCCTCGAGAACGGCGTGATGATCATCGACACCCCGGGCATGCGCGAGCTGGGTATGCTCGATGTCACCGCGGGGTTGAGCGAATCCTTTGCGGATGTGGAGCAGTTTTTCCCGCTCTGCCGGTTTTCGGATTGCAGCCACACGCGCGAGCCGGGCTGCGCGGTGAGAGAGGCGATTGATTCCGGCGCGCTGCCCGCATCGCGTTTTGAGAGCTATCAAAAGCTCCAGCGCGAGTCCCGGTACGCTGCGGGGCAGGCTGACTATCTCAAGCAAAAGCAGCAGCGTTTCACCGAAATCGCCAAGATGAACAAGGCAGCGCAAAAGTCCGGCGGCAAGCGCGGGACATATGGCTCAGACGGATAAAAAAAGGGGGATGCCCAATAATGTCAGCCCCTTGGTGTCCTTCGTATACGGGCGGATGCTATCCGCTCCTGCAAGGATAGTCGGTGCAAAAACCGCGTTATAAACGTATGCGACGCGCTTTTACTCCAAGTGATCGTTATGAAACCGTGATGTCTATAGGGAGGATGTCATCCGTCCGCGCTCTTTCTGGACCGCCTTTGTCAACAGTCAAGATTTGGGTTGTTGCTCTGCGCCGAGCGTTGACGAAGAAGCCTGCAGCTGCACCGTCGAAGTCGGGAACGCAAACGCCGCGCCAATCCGCTCGAAACCCTCTTTGATGGCGAGATTGACGCGCTGATTGATCTCCATATACCGCTCATAATCAGCGCTCTGCACGAAGTAGACCACCTCAAAGTTGAGGCTATACGCGCCAAAGGAAGCGAAATGCGCACGGGAAAACGTTGCGTCCTCCGTTTCCTCAACGATCGTGCGGATCAGCTCCGGTATCGCTTTGAGCGTTTCGTTCGGGGTATCGTAAAGCACCCCCAGCGTGATCAGCACGCGCCGCTGCTGCATGGTTTTATAGTTGCGCACGCGCGCGCTGGTGAGATCCGCATTGGAGATGATCAACTGCTCGCCGCCGATGGCGCGCAGGCGCGTGCTCTTGACGCCGATGTGCTCGACGGTACCCATATGCTCGTCCGCGATGATGAAGTCCCCGATCTCAAATGGCTTGTCAAAGAAGATCGTGAAAAAGCAAAACACGTCCGAAAGCGCGCTTTGTGCGGCAAAGGCGATGGCGATACCGCCGATGCCAAGCCCCGTGACCAGAGATGTGATCTTCACGCCCGCATTGTCGAGAAACAGGATCAGCGCAACGCCCCAGATCGCGCCTTTTGCCAGGCGGACGAGCCACTTGACGGCAAGCGACCCGCTCTCTCCCTTGCTCTTGCCAAGCTTGCTAAACGAATAAGCGACGAGCGAGGAGAGAAACATCGCGCCCATAACGATGGAAAACAGGATCGACAACGTTCCGACGAGCCGATTGAGCTGTTCGCTGAGCGTGAGCATTTGTGTGCAAAAATAAAACAGCGAAAAATACGCAATCGGCAAAAGATACTGCTTGATGCCGGAGAGCAAGCGCTTTGCATTGGAAGACTGCGTTTTTTCGCGACTGGCGGCAATGCGACCAAGCGCGATCCTGCCGAGCGCAAAGATCAGCAACGCGCCCAACAGAAGCACACCGAAAAAGACGACATAGTCCAAAACCGTATTGTTCCAAAAAACCGAATCAAGAAACTCCATCGCTCTTACCGTTTATCTCCGTTTGCCAGTGTTTTGTCAAGTAACAACTTGCGATCCGCCTGTTCCAAAAATCGCTTCTCATTCTTGCCTGATGTTATCACAAAAAAATCCGCACGAAAAGCAGTCTGCGTGCAATTTGTGCGGATTTTGGGGTTTGGCCGGGTGTTTTTCGTTTTTTCAGACGCTTTCTCGTCCGCCCTGCGCTACAGCGCGCCGAGGTCGCGCCGCTCAAAGCGAGCGAACGCAACGGCGAGAAATCCCGCGCATAGCAGCAGGCAGAGCCCGGCGTACAGCGGCGAGATCGTGCCAGCGAGCAGCTCCGCGTTCAAAAAGTAGCGAAACGGCGTGGCCAAGCGCAGCAGGCCCGGTTGCTCGACGAGATCGTACCCGACGGCAAGCGCATACGCGCAAAGCACGGCCAGATTGCCCGCGCGCGCCCCATGCTCCGCCGCGCGAAAACTCGCGGCAAACATCGCGGAAAGCGAGAAAAACACGATGCCGACAAGCCAGACCGCCAGCGAGAAGCGCGCAAACAATCCCGCATAGTCGCCCTGCATCCCGAGCTGCCCTACGGCGAGCAGCGAAAACACGGTGTTCAGGCCGGCAAACGTCGTAAGAAACGCCATTGCGGCCAGCAGCTTGTGCGCAAGGATAAACGAACGCGAGCGCGGTTTGGTGAAGAGAAACTCATAGGTTCGATCGATGCTCTCGCGCGAAACAGCACTGTTGCCAAGGTGAGCCGCATAGAGCGCCGCAAGTACAAAGATATACTGCATCAGCACTGCATAATACCCGCCAAAGGTAGAGATATCCGCGTTTAGCATACCCATGACGGCGATCACGATGCGCGGGAATCTGCCGATGAGTTCGGTCATGAACTGCCCTTCCGCCATCGCTCCCATAGACTTCACGATGCCCGCAAAGATGAACACAAACAGACCCAGCGTCCAGAAGAGAAACGTCTTAACCCCCGTTTTGAATTCTTTCCGAATGAGATTCATGCGTTGTCTCCCTCCCTACAGCGCCGGAATGTCCGCGCGCGTATAGCGCACATACGCCGCAACGATGAGCCCAAGTGTGAGAACCGCGCCGGTGAGCGCATAGTTCGGCTCAAACGCTCCGTCGAAAAACGCTTTTGCCGCGTCGAAATATTTATTCGGCGTTATGTAGCGCAGTTTGTCCTCCTCAAGTATGCTGTGCAGCGCGCTGAGGATGAATCCGCCAAAGCCGATCGCTGTCGCCGTTCCGGAGACAGAGCGCACCTTTCTGGCAAACACCGCCGCGAACGAGCCGATCGCCAGAAACACCAGCTCCGTGAGCAGCAGCGCGGAAGCGGCAAGCAGCGCGCGCTCCGGCATCAGCGGCGCCGGCGCATACGCATAGTAAAGCGCGAGAGACGCGGCGATAAACAGCGCATTGGAGGCGAGAATCAGCACAAGCGCGGCAAGCAGTTTCTCGCAAAACACGCGGCTTCTTGCGCGCGGCTTGGTGAGCAAAAAATCCATACACTTGTCGCGTTTCTCCCGCGAAAACAGATCCAGCCCGATGCTAGCCGCCATGATCGCGCCAAAGAGCGAGTAGTAGAGAAAGCCGAACGCGTAGAACCCGGCAAAACTGAAAAGATTGTCCATCTGCATGCCAAACGCAGCGGTAAACGCGGGCGGAAAGTTCGCCAGCATGTTTTCCACGCCCGTCCGGCTCTCCAGAAACGCGGGAAGCGCCGCCGTGATCAGGCCGCTGAGCAGACCGATCAACGCCAGCGTCCACACCGCAGCTCCCACCCAGGCACGCCGCAGCTCAAATCGAAAGACGTTCATCGTGATTCCCTCCCGTTTGCGCTGCGCCGGTTTTGATGAAGGAAGACGTTCATTTTTCCGCCTCCCCGTCCTCATAGTAATGCAGGAAAATCTCTTCCAGCTCCGGCTCGCTCACATCGGCATCGACGAGCGGCAGGCGGGCTAGTTCGGAGAGCAGTGCGTTGATCTCCCCGCTGTAAAGAAAGCTCGTCTGCAGGCCATCGTGCGCAATCTGCGCCGCGCCTGCTATCGAAAAGTCTTCCACGGGTTTCTCTGCGGTAAAGCTGACTTTCTTATACGAGTTTTTGCGAAGATCGTCAATGCTGCGCAGGTCTACGATGCGGCCCTCTTTGATGATGGCAACTCGGTCACAGATGCGCTGCACCTCGCCTAAGATATGCGAGGAGAAGAGCACCGTCGCCCCGCGCTTGTTTTCGCGCTGAATGAGGTCAAAAAACGTCCGCTGCATCAGGGGGTCGAGGCCGCTGGTGGGCTCGTCGAGTATGATCAGCCGCGGCGCGTGCAGCAGCCCCTGCACGATGCCGACCTTCTTCTTGTTGCCCTGACTCATATCTTCGATCTTCTTGTTCAGATCGAGCGAGAGCGTGTCCGCCAGCTCTTGGATGCGCGCCGTGCAGTCCTTTTTGAAAAAGCTCGCCGAATACCGCAGTAGGTCGATGGCGCGCATGTTGTCGTAGTAAAACACCTCGCCGGGCAGATATCCCACCTCGGAGAGAATCTTTACCTTGTCCTTCTCACAGTCCATGCCGAAGATGCTCGCCGAGCCGCCGGACTTTTTGATCAGCCCCAGTAGCGTGCGGATGGTGGTGGACTTTCCCGCGCCGTTCGGGCCGATGAAGCCGAAGATCTCGCCCTCTTCCACCGCGAGGTCAACGTCCACGATCCCGCGCGCCTTGCCATAATACTTGGTTAGTTTTTTGGTTTCGATTGCGTAAGCCATACCAATCCCCCTGTTGCTCCTTTTATTATCGGTTCGCTATTCCTATTCCAGTAGTTGCAGCGCTACGCCGCGAATCAAGACCCGCAGCGCGTCTTCATATATCTCCGCGCCGATCTCGTCTTTGAACAGCAGTGTTAAAAACACTCCCCGGAACGCAGCGCTGAGTACCGCGGCGCGCTCTGGCTGCATACCCGGAAACGCGGAAAACATCTGCTGCATGGCTTCTTTGTCCCGCTCGGCATGTTGTCGCGATAGTTCCGGTGGCACCGTTCGCATGAAGAACTCCAGCTCGCCATCCTGCATCAAGCGCGGTAGAAACGATTCATCCAGCCGCCGGTAGAAGCGCAGAATCATATCCGTAAATGTTTCAACATCCG
>DNFZ01000146.1 GCA_003486785.1 Clostridiales bacterium
TGGGCGGCATTCTGCTGCCGCTTGTGATGGGCAGCATTGCAGATGTTACAACCAGCATGAAGCCCGTGCTTGCTGCCTGTATCGTTCCACTCGTGATCATATTCGCTTTGCAGATCGTGCTCTGGAGCAAGGATCGGCGCGCGGAGAAAACAACCCGACTCGAGTCATAGCCTTTTTCCGCAGACACGGCCGGAACCTCTTTCGTAACGGCACTGAGTGGACGGAAAGACGGGTATCCATATAAAACGCGCAACACAAACGGAGGAAACAAACTTGAAAAACACGAAACAGATTATCCAGACCGCGCGCATGCTGCACATCGCCGTTCCGGCGCTCAACGTTCCCTATCCGCCGATGGTGCAGCCCGTGATCGCGGCTGTTCGGGATGAGAACGCCTTTGCTCTGGTTGAGCTTGCGCGTGTGGAATGGGAGAAATTCGGCGCGATCAGCCTGGAAACCATCAGCGATGAGTACAGTCGATGGAACGACGAGCGGCATGTTCGCCTGCATCTGGATCACGTTCCCGTGATCGACGAAGACCACAAGCCTGTTGATTATATCGACATCGTCAGGCGCGCGATAGCGGCGGGGTATCAGTCCGTCATGGTCGACGGCTCCCGGCTCTCGCTGGAAGAGAACATTCGCGCAACGGCAGAGGTTGCGTTGCTCGCGCACGCTGCCGGGCTGCCTTGCGAAGCAGAGCTTGGCGCCGTGATGGGCCATGAAGACGGGCCGATGCCGCCGTATGAGGAGCTGCTCGCGTCCGGCATGGGGTTCACAAAAGTAGAAGAAGCGGTGCGATTCGTTCACGAGAGCGGCTGCGACTGGCTATCTGTTGCGATCGGGAACATCCACGGCGCAATCTCGGAGGCGACGCGCGGGCAAGCAAAACCGCAGGCGCGGCTGGATATTGCGCACCTGAAAAAATTGCAGCAGGCAACCGGCATACCGCTGGTGCTGCACGGCGGATCGGGCATCCGGAAAGAAAGCACTCAGGAAGCGGTGCAAAACGGTATCGTGAAGATCAATGTCGGCACGGAAATCCGGCAGGCGTATGAAAACGGGGTGCAGCAGGGCGGCATCGAGATGGGGCAAAAGATGCTCTATGAATCCACCCGCGCCATGCTCCGCGATTTCTTCGAGATCAGCGGCAGCGCAGACCGCATCGACGCGCTGGGCGATTGATTTCGGCTAAACGGCTCTGCTGACCGACGCTTTCCGTTGAATCCATTCATGAACGGCAGATTTCGAAAGGAGTTTTGATTATGAGTACATTTCGCTTTACGGTAGGCCCCTGGAACGTGCATGAGGGCAACGAGACGTTTGGCCCGGGCATCCGCCCCAGTATCCCGCTGGAGGAAAAGATCAAGAAATTCGCCGAGATCGGCATGGCCGGCGTGCAGTTTCACGACGACGACGCTGTGCCGGATATGAACGACATGACCGACAAGGCGATCATCGACTATGCAAAAGACGTCAAGGCCATGCTGGATAAATACGGCCTGTTTGCGGAGTTTGTGGCACCCCGGCTCTGGTTTGACGCGCGTTGCAACGACGGCGCATATACCGCAAGCCTGAAGGAAAACTATGAGTTTGCGATTTGGCGCTCCAAGCGCAGCTGCGACATCGCAAAAGCGCTTGGCACCAACAAAATCCAGCTCTGGCTGGCGCGCGAAGGCACGCTCTGCGCCGAAGGCAAGAACCCGGTGGAGAAGATTTTGCAGCTGCGGGACGCGATGAACACGATTCTCGAGTATGATAGAGATGCATTGATCCTCGTGGAGCCCAAGCCCAACGAGCCGATCGACCGCAGCTATTGCGGCACCGTGGGTCACGCGCTGGCGCTCGGTGCGTACACGGTTGATCCCAGCCGCGTGGGCGTCTGCATCGAGAGCGCGCACTCGATTCTCGCGGGGCTCGACCCGGCCAACGATATGGCGTTTGCCATCGCGCTGGGCAAGCTCTGGGGCGTGCATCTCAACGACCAGAACGGCATGAAGTATGACCAGGACAAGGCGTTCGGCGTGGACAACCTACGTCAGGCGTTCAACCAGGTCAAGGTACTATATGAGAACAATTTCGGCGACAACGGCAGGATGGAATGCGTCGGCCTCGACGTAAAGGCCATGCGCTCGCAGCCTGCGGAGGATTGCTATGCGCACATCGTGAAATCCAAACGAGTTTTTGAGATGCTGCTGGAAAAGGTCAAGCGTTTTGACTATAGGTTCCAGGCAGAGTGCGTAAAAGAGCAGAACTTCGAGAAGTTGGAAATGTATGTCATGGAACTGCTCATGCTGGGCTGAGCAAAAAATTGTTCGACAATACCATTCACAAGTAATAAGATAATCCTGAGCGGATCGCTCAAAAACCAACCACAATTGAACGGGCGCGTGTTTGTATGAGACGCGCGCCCGTTTGGCATTTTGGAGGCGGCAATATGAACCAAAACGGCATCGCGGTCGCGGGCAACATGATTGTAGACGTGCTCTATCCCATCGTAGGCCATCCCAAACCGGGCGAACTCACGACGATTACGGAGGGGATATCGCGCTCTACCGGCGGCGCGCTATGCAACGTGATCGTCGATCTGGCAAAGCTCGACCCCGATCTGCCGCTCACGGCGCTGGGACGCGTGGGCACCGACTCCGAAGGGGACTATGTGCTCGAGAAGCTGCATGCGCACGACAACATCGACACCTCACGCGTGTTGCGCGAGGGGCTGACGTCGTTTACCGCGGTCATGGCGGACACCATCGGCAAGCAGCGCACGTTTTACCACTACCGCGGCGCAAACGCACGGTTCTGCGAAAGCGACATCGACTGGGACAATCTCCGTGCGGACATCCTGCACATCGGCTATATCCTACTGCTGGACGCGCTGGACGAGCCGGACGAGCAGTACGGCACCAGGATGGCGCGGCTGTTGCACACCGCACAGAGCCGGGGAATCATGACCTCGATCGACGTGGTAAGCGAAGCGGGAGACCGATTTGGACGGATCGTTCCGCCTGCGCTGAAGTACACGGACTATTGCGTGATCAACGAGCTGGAGGCGCAGTCTTCCACCGGGGTGACGCTGCGCGGCGAAAACGGCGAACTTCTGAAAGAAAACCTGCCGGAAGCGCTCCGCGTGCTAAAAACGCTCGGCGTGTCCCGCTGGGCGGTGATCCACGCGCCGGAAGGCGCATACGGCGCGGACGAGCGCGGCAGCTATCTTGAAACCGACAGCGCGCCTCTACCGTGCGCGATGATCAAGGGCACGGTCGGCGCGGGGGATGCATTCTGCTCCGGCGTGCTGTATGGCGCCTATCGCGATCTACCGCTCGCCGAGGCGCTGGAGATGGGCAATGCCGCCGCCGCCTGCTCGCTCACCGAAAGCGGCGCGACGGAAGGTATGCGCGCAGCCGACGAGGCGATGGCGTTTTGCCGCGCGCTGAGAGAACTAGCGAGATCGGGGGAATAATCGATGCTGCTGCATTCCAAAAAGGCGGTCATGTACGGCGCGGGTAATATCGGCCGCGGATTCATCGGCATGCTGCTCTCGCAGAGCGGATACCGCGTGACATTCATCGACGTGGCAAAGCCGCTCGTGGACGCGCTGAACCAGCGCGGCAGCTATCCGGTTCGTATTCTGGATGCGGACAAGCACGAGGATATTCTGGTTGAAGATGTGGACGCCATCGACGGAATGGACGAAACCGTGGTTGCGGAAGCGATTGCGAACACGGACGTGATGGCAACGGCTGTCGGCGCAAATATCCTGCCGCGGATTGCGAAAAACATCGCGCTGGGGCTGAAGCTGCGCATGAAACGCGGCGGAGAGCCGCTGAACATCCTCATCTGCGAAAACCTGATCGACGCAAACATTGCGCTGATGGGTTGGATTTCGGAGCACCTCGACGAAACCGAGCGCGCGTGGATGAACGCGAACGTCGGGTTTGTGGAGGCGTCTATCGGGCGCATGGTGCCTGTGCAAACGCCCGAGATGCAGGAGGGAGACGCGCTGCGGGTCTGCGTGGAGAGATATGGCTATCTGCCGGTCGACCGGGACGCGTTTCGCGGCGAGCTGCCGCAGATACGGAACATGGTGCCGTTTTCGCCGTTTGACTTCTACATCCGCCGAAAGCTCTATGTGCACAATCTGGGGCACGCGGTCACGGCTTTTCTGGGATTGTATACCGAAAAAGCATATATCGCGGACGCGATTGACGATCCGGAGATCTACATCATCGCGCTCAACGCCATGTTAGAAAGCGCAGAGGCATTGTCGCTGAAATACGGCGTACCGGTTGCGGATATTCTTCGGCATATTCAGGATCTGCTGGTGCGCTTTGGTAACCGGAGACTGGGGGATACGTGCCTGCGCGTGGGCGCGGATATCGCGCGGAAACTCTCGCCGCAGGATCGCTTGATCGGCTCCGCGCGCCTTTGCCGCGAGCAGGGTATCATGCCGACGTTTATCTGCGTCGGTGCGGCGGGCGCAGTCTATGCGTATCTCGAGGAGAACGGGATAGAGCCGACAGATGAACGCGCAAAAGAAACGCTTAAATTGCTCACCGGGTTGAATAGCGGAAGCGTGCGCGCGCTGATCCTGCGCTATTGGGCGCGCTTTGCAGCGGGAGCGTCGCTCGCTGAGATTCGGCGTATGGCACAACACGAAAAAGCCGCGTCGGGTCACGACGTGGTATAATAACGAAATGGAAAAAGCCGCGCCTGTGTCTTTCTACGGCATCGCAGCTAACGATGGCGCATGCACGGCGCGTTTACTAAAGGGCGCTGCGCAATGAAAAAGAACAAGAGGAGACAGGATGGCAAACGTGAATGCGATCGTAGCACTGGGCGGCGGGCCTTCGCCGGTGATCAACGCTTCCTTACTGGGCGTCGTTCGGGGGTGCGCACAATACAACGACCACATCAAAACCGTGTATGCTGCAAAGCACGGCATCGAGGGTGTTTTGCAGGAAGAGCTGATCGATATGACGCATCAGGATCCGGCGGAAATGGAGCTGTTGATGAATACGCCGGCCTCCGGCTCGGTCGGCACCTGTCGCTACAAGCTTGACGAGAGCTGCGAGGAGGACTTCTCGCGTATCATCGATGTGTTTCAGGCGCATCAAATCGGATACTTTTTCTACATCGGCGGCAACGACTCGATGGACACCGCGGACAAGGTGTCAAAGCTTGCAAAGCAGAATGGTTATCCGCTCGTTGTCGCAGGCGTTCCGAAAACGATCGACAACGATCTGGGGGATGAAGCGTTTACCATCATCGACCACACGCCGGGCTATGCCAGCGCAGCGCGATACTGGGCGAGCATCATTCAAAACACCAACGAGGAAAACAAGGGGATGTGCGTTTCCGAGCGCGTCGCGGTCTTGCAGGCGATGGGCCGGAAATCCGGCTTCATCACGGCGGCGGCGCGGCTGGCAGACCCCGATCGTGAGATGCCGCTGCAGATGTATTTTGCGGAATCCGGCCACAATCTCGACTCGCTGACCGAGCATGTCAGCGCCGAACTCAAGCGGAGCGGACGGTGCATCGTGGTGGTCAACGAAGGGTTTGACGTTGGCTCGCTTGGGGAAGCACGGGATGGCTTTGGCCATGTGGAGTACGGCGCGAGCCAGACGACGGCGGCGCAGGTCGTCGTCAACCACCTGAACAAGGCGAAACTTCCGGTGCGCGGGAACGTGACGGGTCAGGTGCCGGGCGTGCTGCAGCGATCTACCTCGATCTATCGTTCCAGAGTCGATATTGAGGAAGCGTACGCGGTGGGCAGTTATGCCGTGGATATGGCAGTGGAGCATGGAACGGGCTATATGGCGACGATCCTGCGGGCGAGTGGCACGCCGTATCGCGCGGTGTATGCAAAAGTCACTCTCAGGACAGTCGCAAACTCGGAGCGGCACCTGCCAAAGAGCTGGATATCGTCGGACGGCATCGACGTGACGGATGATTTCATACGCTATGCACAGCCGTTGCTCGGAGCGGGCTGGCCGGAGATTCCCACGGAACGCGGGCTACAGCGCTTTGCGAGGCTGAACCTGCAGACAGGTGAAAAGCGCCTGGCTGCGTACACGCCGCAGAAGCACCGCGACGGCTGAAGCGAAAGATGAAGAAAAGCGGCAGCGCTTTCGGAATACGGTTTGATCGAAAACACAACGAAAGGGCGGCCGGAGCCGCCCTTGGCGTTATTTGCGATGCTGCCGGTATCAGCCGGCATCCATCCGCTACTTTCCTTTTCTGGTATACTGACGCATGCTCGTGCTCATCAGCTTGCCCGCCATCGATGGATTGCGCGCGACGCTGTTGGTCGGGCTCGTCTTTTCCAGCGCGCGAAATCCTTCCGTTTGCGGGTCGTTCCCGTCGGTTTTCTTGAGCAAATGCGGCAGTTTGCCGATATTTTTTTTCATATTGTCGTACCTCTCGTTTCCTCATCCATTGTATCAGAAAAAACCATAGCCCGCCACAATATACCCCGTCACTACCTAGC
>DNFZ01000110.1 GCA_003486785.1 Clostridiales bacterium
TGCTGTCTTCTGCTCTCACGATCTCGAAGCGAGATGACGTGCAGCATGATCTGTCGCATGTAAGCGCGCGCCTCATCGGGCTTGGAGATGTGATCCTTTGGCCGAAGCTCCTGCGGCCAGAAGCTATCTGCGCTGCAGCCGATGGAGTCGAGATACTCCGCAGCTGCGAAGTAGGCAGTCATCGTAACAAACCGGCAAAACATGGTAAGCGGTACGCCGTCTTCCCCCGCGCTGCGCATCATTTGATCGATAAACGAGTCGATCTCCTCCACAGCGCCGCTGTTGAAAAAGCAGCGCAGGCGCTCCTGATCGATCTCCGGCTTGCCCGGCTCGGCAATTACGGTACGCACTTGTCGAATGCTTTGAATGCTATTCTCGCTGAGAAAGTGCTCCTCCGGGCAAAGATAACGATAGGATAGGATGCGGCTCGCTTCCGAGAAACAGACGGGCAGCGCACTAAGCCGCGTGACGGGAAAGCCGCACGCCATGTGCCAGTTGATCTCGCGCCCCGCTTCGCGGCAGAGCGCCGCAATGCTCTCTTTGCACGCTGCCGTACGGGATTCGATCTCCTCTGCTCCGCCTTTGATCAGCACCGCGTGGGTAGTGATGTTCCAGCGAAACAAGATCAAATCCGCGCGGGAAAGAAAATAGTGCGTCAGGCGATCCTGCAGATTTGCCAGCGCGTCGGTGTAACCTTCCGGCGCACTGCCGTCATATTGCGCACTGCTCAGCGAAAAGAGCAGGATATTGTAGCCCGGCGCATTGAGGTCGATCTCCAAGGCATTGGCTGTTTCGGTAATCTCCGAAACGCTCAACCCGCCGGTGACGATCTGCTCGAAAAAGCGCCTGCGGGAGAATGCCTCATACTCCTGCGCCTCGCGCTGAAACATGCTCAGATATTCTCGCTGACGCTGCTCGGCTTCCATCTTTTTTTGCAATGAGATGAGAAGCTCCACCATTTTTTCCTTGATGACGGGTTTGAGCAGGTATTGCTCCACGCCCATGCGAATCGCCTGCTGGGCATAGACAAAATCGTCATACCCGCTGATGATGACGATCTTGGTGTGCGGCAGTTCTTTTCGAACCAGCTCGCTGAGCGCAAGCCCGTCCATGAACGGCATTTTGATATCAGTGAGCAAAAGATCCGGCTGGATTTGACGAATCAACGGAAGCGCAATCTCTCCGTCCGGCGCGTCGCCCGTATACGAAAAGCCATATTGCTCCCATTGGATATTGTTGCGAATTCCTTCGCGAACGACGATTTCATCTTCAACGAGAAAGACCTTGAACATGGGATCTTCCCTTCTGGCGTGTCAGCTGGATGGGTATTTTGTTGAGTGGATAGGAAGTGTAAGCTGCCCCAATCATTATTACCTTTATTTCGCCCTACGCCAATGGGATATTTTTCGATAAAGGTCGGATATTTTCGGTTCGTGCATTTTTTGGTAGAAAAAAGACGACTGGCATAGAAATCTTCGGCTCAAAGCTGATACATCTTCAGTTTCGCAGTACCATGCCACACGCATCCGATCAAAAACCCGGCTTCAGCTTGCTAAAGTCGGGTTCTGCTTGTCGCTATGATTCAAGTTGTCCGGCCGTGCGGTGCCGATGCCGCTTCACGGGGCAGGCGGGCCTGTAACCGCCCGCCCCCTTTGGCGGAAGAGGAAGAACCCGAATGAAAAAGCCGACGCTTTGAAGTATGCTGGTCTTATCGCTCTTGCAATGTTGAAGCAGAGAATGCGCCGCGCATGCTTTCGCTTGCTCAGCCGCGGCACAGCGCCCCTGCGCCAACCCCGACCTTACGCCTTCATCTTCCAGGCGAGATCGGAGAGGAACAGTGTCTGCCGGAAGGATTCCTCTGTGGTGTTTTTGTTGATGTGCACAAACTCAATCTGCATCATCTCCGCCCAGTCGGCGAGCATTTGCGCGGTTGCGGCATAACTCATCACCGTGTGATGCGCGCCGCCCGCCAGCAGCCAGAACTTGAGCCCCGTGGTCAGATCCGGCATGGCGCGCCACATGACGCGGGCAACCGGCAGATTCGGCATCTGCATGATGGGTTCGATCGCTTCAACATCCTGTACGATGAGCCTAAGCCTGCCGCCCATGTCCACGAGCGAGGCGACAACCGCGGGGCCTGCCGCGCCTTCAAATACGAGGCGCGCCGGGGGTTCGCGATCACCAATGCCGAGCGCGTGCACCTCGATGCGCGGTTTGGTCGCGGCAATCGACGGGCAAACCTCCAGCATATGCGCGCCGAGGGAGTAGGCGCCGTCTTCCGCGAGATGATACGTGTAGTCCTCCATAAACGCGGTGCCGCCTTCCATGCCCTCCGTCATCGCTTTTACGATGCGGGTCATGGCGGAGACTTTCCAGTCCCCCTCGCCGCCGTAGCCGTAGCCCTTTGCCATCAGATGCTGGCTGGCAAGGCCGGGCAGCTGCTGCATGCCGACGAGATCCTGAAATGTATTGGAATATGCCATCGCCCCGACGCGCCGGAAGATCTTTTCCATCGCGATCTCTGCGCGCGCCTGATAGCGCACAGAATCGGTCTGATCCGTCGCGATATCGTATTGAGCCGCGTATTCCGCCATGAGCGCGTCGATCTCCGCCTCGGTCACGGCGTTCATCTCGTCTACCAGCTCGCCCACCGGCCAGGTGTTCACCTGCCAGCCGAGCTTGATCTGCGCCTCGACCTTGTCGCCTTCGGTGACCGCGACCTCGCGCATGTTGTCGCCAAAGCGGACTACCCGCAAATTCTTGCTCTCGTGGTACCCCACAGCGCTGCGCATCCATGCGCCGAGCTCGCTGAGCACCTTCTGATCCTGCCAGAATCCCGCAACGACTTTGCGCGGCAGGCGCATGCGCGTGGCGATAAAGCCGTGCTCTGTTATCTTGCGGCTTTTATCC
>DNFZ01000016.1:0-11580 GCA_003486785.1 Clostridiales bacterium
ATGAGCCCGAGCTTTTCGCCGCTCTTGTTCTTTAGGCGCGCCCCGATAAACACCGCCTTGTTCGGCAGGTATGGAAACGGGTGCTTGCCATCGACGATAATGGTCGAGATCAGCGGGCGAATGGTTCTGTTGAATTCTGAGCGCAGAAATTCGAGGTGCTGCTCGGAGAGCTTGCCGGATTTGATGCGGCGCACGCCAACCGCATCCAGCGCCGCAAACAGAATCAACTGCGTATCGTTATAAACGGAGATCATGTCCGCGGCTTTTTTGAAGATCAGCTCCAGCTGTTTCTTCGGGGTCAGTTCGGTGATTCTGTCTTCGCTGCCCAGACCTGCAAGCAGCTGATCAAACAGTCCACCAACGCGCACCATAAAAAACTCGTCGAGATTGGAGCAAAAGATGGATAAAAACTTCAGGCGCTCCAGAACAGGGTTATCCTGGCTTTGCGCTTCTTCGAGCACCCTTGCGTTGAAGTCCAGCCAGCTGAGTTCCCGGTTGATATATGGAGATTTCGAACCCATAATGCACCTCCCTGCGGTGTTTCTATGCGTGTCTTTGATCGCAGTCTGCAACTGTGTAGATTATTAAAAATGTCCTGATTTTTCGGGAGACGATCCCTGCGCGCTCGCAAAAAAAACGCTGCCGCGATCTGAACAATTGCCGGCTTCAAAACCCTCGTGCGAGCAATTTTGTATCGCAATCTGATTGTAGTATCGAACCCAGCGCCGCGTCAACAGCAATCCTTTGCAATCAGTCCCGAAGCGAAATTATAATGCATCCAGACAGCGGCGTTGCCGCAATGGAAGCAAAGCCCGTCGATAAAAATCCAAACAAAGAAGCCACTCCGAATGCGGGGTGGTTTCGCTGTTTGGCGTGCCCGAAAGGATTTCTCCGGTTACCCGGCCACTGCTCGCTCACACCGCTCGCTGTTTGGTCTACTGCCCTCCTCCCGCCGCAAAAACGCCGACACAGCGGCGTTTGATTAACGCGGCTACGAATCCTTTTGAATAGTACAGCCAAAACAAATGCCACCCAAAGGGTGGCATTTGTTTTGGCGTGCCCGAAAGGATTCGAACCTTCGACCCTCAGAGTCGGAGTCTGATACTCTATCCAGCTGAGCTACGGGCACAAACGTTATGCTGTTTTCTTCGAAGACGCGCGCAAAATCGGAAGAAATCCCGCAAAGGCGCGAAGCAGATTATACCACAGGTTTCTTTTCGTAGCAATAGGCGATCGCCTCGCCGACGGTTGCCACGGGCACGAGCTTGAGCCCCGCAATCTTCGGTGCCTTGGCGGATTTCGGCAGCAGCACGGTGTCGTAGCCCAGCCTGACGCACTCGTTGAGCCTGGTCTCAATCCGGCTTAATGCACGCACTTCTCCCGTGAGCCCCACCTCGCCAAGCGCTGCGGTGCGCTGTGGCAACGGCAGATCCATCATCGCGGAAGCCACGCACAGCGCAACGGCAAGATCGGTGCTGCGCTCGTCGAGCTTCAATCCGCCGACCACGTTGAGGTAAACATCCTTGGTGGAAAGCCTTAGATGCGCCTTTTTCTCCAGCACTGCCAGCAGCAGGCTGAGTCTTCCCGTATCCACGCCCGCGCTCGTGCGGCGCGGATTGCCAAACGCGTTGTCGGTGAGCAGCGACTGCACCTCCGCCAAAATCGGCCTTGAGCCTTCCATCGCGCAGGTGACGCAGCAGCCGGGCGCGCTCTCGCCCGAGAGAAACAGCCGCGAAGGATCGGCCACCTCGCGCATGCCGCTATCGCCCATCTCAAACACGCCAACCTCGTTGGTCGAGCCAAAGCGGTTCTTCACCGCGCGCAGAAGCCGCAACCCCTCATGCCGGTCGCCTTCAAAATAAAGCACGGTATCCACGATGTGCTCCAGCACACGCGGGCCCGCGATGTTTCCGTCTTTGGTGACGTGACCCACGATCAGCACGATCACGCCCGTCTCCTTGGCATAGCGCGTGAGCCGCGCGGTAGCAGCGCGCACCTGACTCACGCTTGCGGGTGCGCCCGCGCTCTCCTCGGAAAGAATCGTCTGAATCGAATCCACGATCAGCACGCCGCAGCGCGTTTTCGTTGCCTCGTCGATGATCTGCTCCAGATCGATCTCGCAGAGCACGTCGATGTCGTTTTTCATGCCGAGCCGGTCAGCGCGCAGCTTGATCTGCGATGCGCTCTCCTCACCGGAGACATACAAAACGACGCCGTCTTCCGCCAGCGTATCCGCCGCCTGCAGCAGCAGCGTCGATTTTCCGATGCCCGGATCTCCGCCCAGCAGCACCACCATTCCGCGGATCAGTCCGCCGCCCAGCACGCGATCTAGCTCGCCCATGCCAGCGGAGATGCGCTTTTGCGGAAGAGACACGACCTTGCTGAGCTTCTGGGAAACCGCGGTTCCGCTAAGGGATGCGCTCTTGACCTTGACCTCTGCAAACTCGGTCATGGTGTTCCAGCTCTCGCACTGCGGGCATTTGCCCATCCATTTGGCGGACTCGTAGCCGCATTCGCCGCAGATATAGGTAATGCGCTCTTTGCTCGCCATATCAGTCTACGACCCGCAGATATTTCCAGAGAGGCTGTGTGGGGTCGCTCATGTCGCGCCAGAGCGCATAGCTGCCGCTTGCCATGACAAACTGCGCGTTGGAACCCGTCTCGCTGATGACGTATGTCTTGTCTTGCGCAAACACGTAGGCATACACGGTTTCATCGCGGCCAAATACCACGCAGGTGGGCGTTATGTCAAAATCGATCACACCGGCTGCCACGCGTTTTGCCGCCGCACCGCCGATGCTGATATACAGATCGCTGCTCGCGTCATGATTGCCGCTCAAATAAGCCCAGCGATCGCCCGCGGACTTGGGGTCGTGCACAAAGGTGCCCGCCGCATAATCCCAGCGGCTGTTGTCCGAGAGCAGCACGGTGCGGATCAAACTGCTGCCGGGATTGGACGCGTCCGCATCCGCATAGATCACCTGACCGCTTTTGATCGAAGGCGCGCTGACAGCATATGCCGCACGTGTAAGCACCGCAAGCGTAAGCAGCTCTCCGTTGGAGATGTCGCAGACCATGATTTTTGCCGTTGTGTCAGCCGTCCGCTCCATCCAGACCGCATAAGGCGACTCAAGCATGAGCTTTGGCGCATCCAGCGCGAACTCCGCCAGTACTGTCGGTTCCCCCGTTGTCTTGTCAAGCCGAACGATGCTGCCCCCGCCGTCGGCTTTGCAGTCTGCATACAATATTGCATCCGCACTCTCAACTGGGTAACGAATCGTGTCGTAAATGCGCGCGAGTGCGATGTTGACGAATGCGCCCGTTTCGGGGTTTAAGCGCACGAGCCTGTCGCAAGCGTTTTCGCTGGCCCCGGTGGCAAAGAGAATCTCTTCCCCGTATATGCTCGGATCGACCACCGCAGTCGGCAAACCATAGCCGGCGCCAAACTGCACGGTCTTGACTTCGTTGGTCAAGATCGGGTTGAGCGGGGAGGCGGTCTGCCGCGCGGCTTCCGCTTTGGGCGTGCTGGCAAAGAGCGGCGTTCCGCTGCTGAGCCGCGCGTTGACGAGCGGTATAGCCACGAAAACCGCGATCAACACGATTGCGGCAAGCACGGCAAGCGCGATGACGATCTTGATGAGCGGACCGTAACTCGTTGCGTCCAGATTCATCCGTCGCTTTGGGGTGTATCTCAGGTTTTTACTCATACGTTTCACGCCTTCCATTTTACCGCACACGTACTGTCCGGTCAACGAAAGAAAGCGTGAACGAATGACTGATTCATTTGAGAGAAACCACTCAGAGGGAGAAGCGCATTATTTGCAGGAGAGCATTTTTGCAGTGTCAATCGACGATGAAAGAGTAGACAACGATGGTATTTGCCGTTGACATCGAGCGCTCAGATACGATACACTAACTGCGTGAAAACTGAATAATCGGATGACGGTATCGGGAGAGGCTGCGGAATAGGCATTGAATCCGCAGCGCCGAAGGGGAAAGCGCAAGAAACTCTCAGGCAAAAAGGACCGATGCCCGACGAAGCTTCGGAAAGCCGGTTTATTTCGGCACCGACGAGGCAATTCCGCAACACCAAAGGATAGAGCATTGCGGAAGAATCTTTCAGGTACAGATACGGGGCGCGCGACGTTGTTCGCGCGTCCTGTTTTTTTGTTTTGGTTTATGAAAATGCCGTGGAGACGGCAAAGCATTCTCACGAGAGTTCTATCTTAATTTTTTTGGAGGAAAACAACTATGACGCTGCAAAACGACCGCAAGTATACCGCCTCTCACGAGTGGTTGCTCGACCTTGGCAATGGCTCCTATCGCGTGGGCTTGAGCGACTTTGCACAATCCGCGCTGGGCGATATCGTCTTTATCGACCTGCCGCAGGTGGGCGACGCGATCACCGCGGAAGCGTCGCTGGGGGACATCGAGAGCGTCAAGGCCGTGTCGGAGGTGCTCAGCCCCGTGAGCGGCACTGTCACCGCGACGAACGAAGAACTCTCCGCCGCGCCGGAGAGTATCAATTCCGATCCCTACGGCGCATGGCTGGTGGAAGTCAACGACGTCACCGGCTTTGCCGAGCTCATGGACGCCGCTGCCTACGAAACCTTCTGCGCAAAGGCATAATCAAAACAGCCAGCCTCCCCCTGCGGGGAGGTTGCTGGTTGTGAAGACATAAAAAAATACAAATGAAAATATAAGGAGGCATTGCCTTGGGCAATTTTCTGCCGTCTACCGATCTTCAACGGCGCGAAATGATGGACGCCGTCGGCGTTTCGACGATTGAAGAACTCTATGCGGATATCCCCGCCGACTTAAGAAAGCTTGCGGCGGAGGCCGTTGCCAGCCTGCCGGAGGGCGTTTCGGAATTTGAAGCGCTGGAGCAGATGAAAACACTCGCGAAAAAGAACCGCGTGTTTGACGCGATATTCCGCGGCGCGGGCGCCTACTGGCACTATGTGCCCGCCGTGGTGAGCCGTGTTGCCGCAAAGGAAGCGTTTGTCACCGCGTATACGCCCTATCAGCCGGAGATCAGCCAGGGTATTTTGCAGACGATCTTTGAATACCAGACCATGCTCTGCGCGCTCACCGGCATGGATGCGGGCAACGCCTCCGTCTACGACGGAGCCACCGCCGCCGCCGAAGCCGCCGCGATGTGCCGCGAGCGCAACCGCAGCGTGACGCTGCTTGCCGCGGGGCTCAACCCCGAATCCGTCGAGACCGTACAGACCTACGGCTTCGGCGCGGATACGGAAGCTTGCATCGTGCCGAACAAGGGCGGCAGGCTTGATCTTGATGCGCTGAAAGCGGCGCTCAACGCGGGCGTCGCGAGCCTGATCCTCCAGTCGCCGAACTACTACGGCGTGATCGAAAACGTGCCCGCGATTGCCGCGCTTGTCCACGCGGCGGGCGCAAAGCTCGTTTTGAGCATGAACCCCACTGCTATGGCGCTGCTAGCAAGCCCCGGCGAGATGGGCGCGGATGTCGCCATCGGCGACGGGCAGCCGCTCGGCATTCCGTTGAGCTTTGGCGGCCCTTACCTCGGCTTTATGGCGTGCAAGAAGGACATGGTGCGAAAGCTACCGGGCAGAATCGTGGGTCAAACCATGGATGCCGCGGGCAGACGCTGCTTTGTGCTGACCTTGCAGGCGCGCGAACAGCACATCCGTAGAGAGAAAGCCAGCAGCAACATCTGCTCCAATCAGGCGCTCTGCGCGCTGACCGCCGCGGCCTACTGCGCCGCGATGGGACCTGCGGGGATGACGGAAGTCGCCCGCGCGTGCTATGACAACGCGCATTATCTGGCAGATCAACTAAGAAAAATCAATGGCTTTGCGCTTGTTTATCCTACGGCTCCGTTTTTTCATGAATTTTTGACCAATGCGCCCGCGAATGCGGATCAGGTGCTCAAGGCGCTGGAAGAAAAAGGCATCCTCGGCGGGCTGCCCGTTGAAGACGGCATCCTCTGGTGCGCCACGGAGCGCAACACGAAAGCGCAGATCGATCTGCTGGTCGAGACGCTGAAAAAGGCGGTGATCGCATGAAACTCGCATTTGAACGAAGCGTTGCCGGTCGTCGCGGCGTCACGATTCCGAAAACCAATGTACCGCGGGCGGCGCTTCCCGACGCGCTCGTGCGCAAAACGCCGCTGCATTTGCCGGAGCTGAGCGAAACCGACGTGAGCCGGCATTATTCCGAACTGGAAACGCAGGTCTACGGCGTGAACGACGGGTTCTACCCGCTGGGTTCCTGCACGATGAAATACAACCCCGCGGTCAACGAACAGGCGGCCTCGCTGGAAGGCTTCCGCGAGATCCACCCGCTCCAGCCCGCGCATACGGTGCAAGGCGCAATCGAGATGCTTGTGAGCGCAAAAGAGCTGCTCTGCAGACTTGTGGGCATGGACGAGATGACGTTTCAGCCAGCGGCGGGCGCGCACGGCGAGTTTTTAGGACTCTTGCTCATCAAGCGTTATCACGAGACACGCAATGACTGCGCGCGCAAGAAAATCATCGTGCCCGACTCCGCGCACGGTACCAACCCCGCAACCGCGAGCATGGCGGGTTTTACGGTGGTCAACATTCCCTCTGCGCCGGACGGAACGGTCGATCTGGACGCACTTCGCGCGCAAGCAGGCCCCGATACCGCGGGATTGATGCTGACAAACCCCAACACGCTCGGTATATTCGACAAGAATATAGAAGCGATCACCGAAATCGTTCACGGCGCGGGCGGGCTTTGCTATTATGACGGCGCGAACATGAACGCCATCATGGGCGCGGCGCGTCCCGGCGACATGGGCTTTGACGTGGTGCACTTGAATCTGCACAAGACGTTCTCCACCCCGCACGGTGGCGGCGGCCCCGGTGCGGGCGCGGTGGGATGCAAAACGTGCCTTGTTCCGTTCTTGCCGGACAAACTGCCGACGAGAAACGCCGACGGCACCTTCTCCTATGCGGAAGTTGAGAGCACGGTCGGACGCATGAAGTCCTTCCACGGCAACTTCCTCGTCGTGATCCGCGCTGCTTGTTATATCACCATGCTCGGCGGCGACGGGTTGAAGCACGCGAGCGAAAACGCCGTGCTCAACGCCAACTACATGCGCGCGCGGCTGAGCGACGTGCTGCCCGCCGCGAACGACGGCTTCTGCATGCATGAGTTCGTGGTTTCGCTCGAAGGGCTGAAGAAGGAGGCGGGAGTCTCCGCAATGGATGTCGCGAAGACGCTGATCGACGCGGGCATGCACCCGCCGACGATGTATTTCCCCTTGATCGTCCATGAAGCGCTGATGTTTGAGCCGACGGAAACCGAGGGCAAAGAGACGCTGGATGCGGCGGTGGACGCGGTGAAGAATATCCTCAAACGCGCGAAGACCGAGCCGGAAGCGCTGCATCTTTCGCCCGTGACCACGCCCATCGGACGGCCGGACGAAGTCGGCGCCGCGCGCAACCCCATCCTGCGATATGAATTTACGGAGGCTCTGAATGATTGATCAGTATTACAGAATGCTTTTTGAACGCCAAGTGGAGGCAGTAAGATGAGCGACTTAAAACGCACTCTCTTTTATGAGCGCCATGTGGAAGCGGGCGCAAAGATGGTCGATTTCGGCGGCTGGGAAATGCCGATTCAATACCCCGAAGGCATCGTGACCGAGCACCTTGCAACCAGAAGCGGTTGCGGACTCTTCGACGTGAGCCACATGGGACGGTTTCGCATCACGGGCAACGACGCAAAGGCGTTTTTGCAGCATGTGCTGACCAGCAACGTCTCCGCGCTGGACTTAAACCAGGCGCAGTATGCCATCATCCCCAACGAAAACGGCGGCGCAATCGACGACGCATATCTCTATCGCTTTGTCGAGGACGCATACATCCTCGTGGTCAACGCGTCCAATGCGGACAAGGACTGGGCGCACCTGACCCGCGAGATCAAGGCGTTTGACGCGCAGATCGAGAACAAATCCGAAGCCGTCGCGCTGGTTTCGCTGCAAGGGCCGAAGTCCAAACAGATTTTGAGCGACTTGGCAGACGGCGCGTTTCTCACCGAACCCGTGAAAAACGCGCTCGGCACCGTGAAACTCGGTGGAAAGACCGTGCACATCGCCAAGACCGGCTACACCGGCGAACCCGTGGGCTACGAAATCTTCGCCCTGCGCGAGGACGGTTTGTTCCTTTGGGACGAACTCGTCAAGCACGGCGCAAAACCCATCGGCCTCGGTGCGCGCGATACGCTGCGCATGGAGGCGGGGCTTCCGCTCTACGGGCACGAGTTGGGGTTCGACCGCGACGGAAACGAGATTCCGATCTTCGCGATCTCGCTTGCGCGCTTTGCCGTGAGCTTTGCGGAGGAGAAGAAGGGCATGATCGGGCGCGCGCCGCTGGAACGGCAGTTTGCCGTGAGCAGCCGCATCCTCAACCGCGACTTCTCAGACCTCAATGCATTACCACGCAGGGTAAGACCCATCGCGCTGACCGGTCGCGGCGTGCTCCGCGCGGGATTCCCTGTCTTTAAAGATGGCAAAGAGATCGGCTATGTCACCAGCGGAACCATGATTCCGCGCTACGTGGTCGAAAACCAGGGAAGCTTACTCGAAACCTTCACCGATCAGAAAGCGATGCGCTCGATTGGCCTTGCGCTGCTGGCTTCGGATGTGTTGACCGACGATATCGTCGAGGTGGATATCCGCGGCAGCAAGATCAGCGCCGTGGTGCCCGCGTGGCATCTGCGCTCGGATGCGCCGCCGTATGCCCGCCCGATCGTGCTGGATGCGCCGGAAGAGTCGAAGGACAAGCCCTCGGCCGACCTCCCGCTCAGCGCGCTGAACCTGCTCAAAAAAGCCGCGGACAACCATCTTTGGCGGCAGGAGCAGTGCATCAACCTGATTCCGTCCGAAATGACCGCCTCCCGCGCGGTGCGCTTGCTTTCCGGCAGCGACCCGAGTTTCCGCTATGCCGAGCACAAGCGCACGGCCTCGTTCAACGATCACGAGGTGTTCTATTATCAGGGCACGAAGTTCATCGACGAAGTCGAGCGCGCGCTGGTTGCGGAGCTGGTCAAATACTTCCATTGCACGGAGGTCGAAGCGCGCGTCATCAGCGGGCAGATGAGCAACGTCACCGTGTTCTCCGCGCTGATGGACTACAAAAATCGCCTCGACCGCAAACATACGCCAAAGCGTCTTGGCTATATCCTCAACAACCACATCATCAAGGGCGGGCACCTCAGTGCGCAGCCGATGGGCGCTCTGCACGATTATGTGGCGATCGATCCGACCACAGAGCGTTCGGCGGTGGTAAATTTCCCCGTGCTGCGCGAGAATCTTTTCAAGATCGACGTGGAGGAGACCAAGAAGGTCATCGAGCGGTATCGTCCGGAGTTCATCATCTTCGGCAAGTCGATGGTGCTGCACAAGGAGCCCGTCCGCGAGATTAGACAGTTTGTGGATGAGATGAAGATTCCCACCACGATCATGTATGACATGGCGCACGTGCTGGGTCTCGTCGGCTCGCATTTCCAGATGCCGTTTGAAGAAGGCGCGGAGATCGTCACCGGCTCCACACACAAGACGTTCTTTGGCCCGCAGCGCGGCGTGATCGCGGTCAACTATAAGGAAGACGAGCTGAAATACGACCTCTGGAAGACGATTCAGACGCGCGCATTCCCGGGCGCGGTGAGCAATCATCACCTTGGCACAGTCGTTGGGCTTTTGATGGCGGCATACGAGATGAACGCGTTTGGCGATGCATATCAAAAGAACGTGATTGCCAATGCAAAGTCGTTTGCCAAGAGCCTGAAGGCCGCGGGGCTGGATGTCGCGGGCGATCCTGCGATCAGCTATACCGAGACGCATCAGGTGATCGTTAAGACCGGCTACGGCACAGGGCCGGAGGTTGCAGAGCGGCTGGAGGAGAACAACGTCATCGTCAACTATCAGGCAACGCCGGAGGAAGAGGGCTTTACCGCGAGCGGCGCGCTCCGCCTCGGCGTGTCCGAGATGACGCGCTTTGGCTTTGGTCCGAAGGAATTCGAGCAGCTTGCGAATCTCATCGCGGACTGCGTGCTGAGAAACAAGCCCATCGCCGCAGAAGTTGCCAAGCTCCGCGCGGGATACACTACGCTGGGCTACTGCTTTAGCGACGAAGAGGTCAGCAAGGCGCTCGACGCGCTCGCAACCACGAGCGGGATGTAATTGAAGATAGAATAAGAAACGCCCGCCGGAGAAAACTTCGGCGGGTGTGCTTTTCGGTTTGAGATTCGGAATATTACAGATCAATAAGCTTTTCATGATCACTTGTGAATCTTAGTGAAATCTTATATTGTTCCCAATGCATTGAATTGCGTGCTTAAAAAAGCTAAAGTTTGATTAGATAGATTTATGAAGCACGATCCAACCTTTCAATCTGAATTTATCGGAGGACATCATTATGATTCCGGCCTATATGCGCGCGCTCGTCAAGGAAACCGCCGACAAGGGTCTCACCCTCAAGCAGGTGAAAACGCCCGTTCCCCAGATCGGCGAGGTGCTGATCAAGATCCACAAGACCGCGATCTGCGGGACGGATGTGCACATCTACAACTGGGACGCCTGGAGCCAGAAGACCATCGTGCCGCCGATGACGGTCGGACACGAGTATGTCGGCGAGATCGCAGCCCTCGGCCCCGGCGTGGACGACTATCACGTGGGTCAGATCGTCACGGGCGAAGGGCACATCGTCTGCGGCCACTGCCGCAACTGCCGCGCGGGCAACGGGCACTGGTGCAAGTTTACCAAGGGCGTTGGCGTGAACCGCGACGGCGCGTTTGCCGAGTATCTGGTGATTCCCGAAACCAATGTCATCGCCGTGCCCTCCACCACGCCGGAGGAGATCGTCTCGTTTTACGATGCGTACGGCAACGCCTGCCACACGGCGACGATGTTTGACGTCACGGGCGAGGATGTACTGATCACGGGCGCTGGCCCCATCGGCATGATGGCGGTCGGCATTTGCCGGCAGAACGGCGCGCGCAGAATCGTGATCACCGACGTGAACGACTATCGCCTCGACATCGCAAAGAAGATGGGAGCCAGCGCCACCGTCAACCTGAAAAACCAGTCCGTCGAGGACGTGATGAAGGAACTGCACATCATCGAAGGCTTCGACGTCGGCTGCGAGATGAGCGGCAACGGCGCGGCCTTAAACCAGATGCTCAAGCTGATGCGCAACGGCGGTAAAGTGGCGCTATTGGGCATCGCAGGCCCCGGCACGGTCATCGACTGGAACGACGTCATCTTTAAAGGTTTAACTTTGCAGGGCATCTACGGCAGAAAGATGTATGAAACCTGGTATAAGATGATGGCGATGGTGGAATCCGGATTGGATCTTTCCCCGATTCTCACGCACCGCTATCACTATACGGAGTTTGAGGAAGCATTTGCCGTGATGAACAGCGGGCAGAGCGGCAAGGTCGTGCTGGACTGGACGGAGGTACGCGCATGAACAAATCGGCATATGAAATCTATCGCGGCGCGCTGGACGAAATCCGTGCTGCGGGCACCTATAAGCAGGAACGCGTGATCACGACGCCGCAGGGCGCGCG
>DNFZ01000016.1:11624-11810 GCA_003486785.1 Clostridiales bacterium
GCGCTTCATCTGCGGCACGCAGGGGATTCATAAGGAGCTGGAATCGCGCATTGCGCGCTTTCTTGGTATGGACGACGCGATTCTCTACAGCTCCTGCTTTGACGCGAACGGTGGATTGTTTGAAACGCTCTTGACCGACGCGGACGCGGTGATTTCGGATGAACTCAACCACGCGAGCATCATTGA
>DNFZ01000007.1 GCA_003486785.1 Clostridiales bacterium
ATATCCGAGACGCAAGCAGCGCGGGCGCGCTCAACGCGGGCGTAAATATGTCGTCTTATCCCATCATTATGCCGGTTCACCCCGATCTGCGGCTGACGAAGGACGCGCTGCTCAAAACGGTGTATGCGTTTGTGAGCGACCCCGCTTGCGTATTCATCGGCTCGGTCGCGCGCATCGGCGATGGAGCAGAGGAGGAGGCGGACAATCGCATGCCGATTCTAGCGCAACAGCAGTGCATTGAACGACTCAGAGCCATTTATTCAAACCGCGCAGGATACCAGGAAATCGGACAGGATCTTTCTTTGCAAGGGCAACTCGCCGCGTTTCTTAAGAGCGCGGTGGTGGAGGCAGGCGGGTTTTCCGATGAGGCGAAAGCGGAGGAGACAGACCTGCTCCTGCGCATCCATGCTAGGTTGCGCAAAGAGAAGCGCGTTTATCACGTAAAGCTCCTGCCGGATGCGGTTTGCTATGCGCTGCCGCAAAAACGCATGCGCGACGTTTGCGAGGCAGAGCGGCAGGGTCAGCGCAAGATGCGGGATTCGATTCGGCGAAACCGCGCGGTCACGCGCGCGCTTCGGGGGGCGGGCTATCTGCGGTTTACGGAGAAAACCTTGCCGCTGGTGGAACTGCTCGGCATCTTTACGGCGCTCGTCTCCACCGCTCTTGGCGCGGTGCCGCCGCTTTTCCTGGCGCTGTATCTGCTGCTCGGGGTGCTGTTCGGCTCTGTTTTGTCTGTACTATCCGTGCTGCTGGAGGAGTATGCGTTTCAGCGGAAAACCGATACAGGGCTGCTTCTGGGCAGATATTTGCTGGCAATCCTGGATAATTTCGGCTTTCGCTTGCGCGTGGCGTTCGCGCGAATCTTCTCGTAACGCTATCTGCGCATGTAACTATTGCGATCAAGCCGCCGGACAACACCGACGGCTTGATGTATCTTTGACGAAAAATCGAGAAACTTTACTGATTATGCCAAATTATGAAAAAAACTGTTGAATGCGGGTGGAATATTCCGCTATACTATATTTGGTGGCATATGGCAATGATGATCGGGAGTCGCTCGAAGAATGCATATGCTGCGGCGAACAGCAGCGCGTGCCGATCGAAACATCGCAAGCTCTTTTGATCAAGCGGATCGCCTGTGGCTGAAACAGACTTCGGGGAGCGTGAAGAGGATGCTGCGATTGCAGAAGTATCTGGCGGAAGCTGGCGTTGCCTCCCGGCGCGCAAGCGAGGCGCTGATCACAGGAGGGCGCGTGAGCGTCAACGGCGAAGCTGCGACGCTGGGTATGCGCGTCGATCCCGAAACGGATGTGGTGCTGCTCGACGGAAAGCCGGTCAAGCAGGAAGAAACGCTCATCACCGTCATGCTCTACAAGCCAAAAGGCGTGGTGAGCACGAGCGACGACCCGCAAGGCAGAAGGACAGTGCAGGAATATGTAAAAGACATTCCCGCGCGCCTGTATAACGTCGGCCGGCTGGACATCAATTCCGAAGGCCTGCTGCTCATGACCAACGACGGAGCGCTTGCCCACCGCATGACGCACCCGAGGTTTTCGGTGGAGAAGACGTACTATGCCATCTGCGACGGAAAGCTGATGCCTTCTGAGATCGCCACGCTCGTCAACGGCGTCAATCTTGATGACGGCGTGACCGCACCTGCGCGCGTTACGCACGTCCGCCCGACGCAGACGGGAGACACGTCGTTTCTCATCACGATTCACGAGGGCAAGAACCGCCAGATCCGGCGCATGCTGGAGGCGGTTGGCCACAGAACGCTGCGCCTCAAGCGAGAGCGTTTCGGGCCGTTGCACTTGGGCGAACTCAAGCCGGGCGAGACACGCAGGCTGACAGAAGATGAGATGCGCGCACTCAAAAAGGCGCTGGGGTTATAAGCATGCGCGGCTTTCTCTCTACACATGCTTTATCCGGAATGCCGGAGATAAGAGAGCATTGCCCAACGAAAGAGACAAGGATTAGGACAAGGCGAATGCCTTCCTTGATAAATGCAATACAACGGAGGTTCTCAATATGGATAAGACGCTTTTAATCGTGCTCGGCGTGTTTGCGGGGCTGATCGCCCTGATCGCGATCCTCAAGACGGTTCGCGCGCGGCAGGAATACCTGCTTGCCAGCCTGCTAGCGGGCGTGCAGAGCGAAGGGAAACACGCAATCGCGAATACAAATACAAATGCAGTTGCAAACCGCGCGGAGCTCGTGGCGGTTGTGGCAAGCTGCGTCGCCGAAGTGATGGGGAAGGACGTTTCCGGTCTTCGCATCGTGTCGATCAAGCAGGCGAACTGAGCTTTTCCGGACATGGATCGACCGCTTGGATTCAGCGGGCGAACCAAGCCTTTCGTTTCTTGGCTTGATAGACTGGAGCAGGCAGGAGACCGGCGTTTTCCGGATCATGAACAAAAACAACAAGTTTCACATATAGTAAAAATATCGGAGGTTAGTTATGCGCACTTTTCTTGTTAACGTCAATGGAACTCAGTACGAAGTAGCCGTCGAAGAGATCGACGGAAAAGCCGCACCCGCGAAACCCGCGCAGGCAGCAGCACCCGTTGCAGCGCCCGTTGCAGCGCCCGCCCCCGTAGCAGCCGCAGGCGGAACCGCGGTCACCGCGCCGATGCCCGGCACCATCCTCGGCGTGAGCGTTAAGGAAGGCGAAGCCGTCAAGGCCGGCCAGACGATCTTTGTGCTCGAAGCCATGAAGATGGAGAGCGATATCGTCGCCCCCGTCGCCGGAACCGTTCGCGGCATCGCGGTCGCCAAGGGCGCATCCGTTGCAGCCGGCGGCGTGCTCTGCTCGATTCAATAAGCGAGTTCTCCCGTAGCGCTTGGCCGGACGATCCGGCGAGACATGCGCTTCCCTTTTTCGATACCGTGCTGGCGCGCAGCGTAGGACATGATGCTTTGCGCCGCACAAAGGAGAAACACAATATGAGCAAATTATTCATCACCGATACGATCCTGCGCGATGCGCACCAGTCGCAAGCAGCGACGCGCATGCGTGTTGAGGATATGCTTCCGGCCTGCGAAGTGCTCGATTCCATCGGGTATTGGTCGCTGGAAGTGTGGGGAGGGGCTACGTTTGACGCGTGCCTGCGCTTCCTCAACGAAGACCCGTGGGAGCGGCTCAGGAAGCTGCGCAAAGCACTGCCGAACACCAAGCTGCAGATGCTCTTCCGCGGACAGAACATTCTTGGATACAAGCATTACGCTGACGACGTGGTCGAGCAGTTCTGCAAAAAAGCGATTGAAAACGGCATCGACGTCGTCCGCATTTTCGATGCGGTAAACGACATACGCAACCTCGAAAGCGCGATTCGTTTTACCAAAAAATACGGCGGCATCTGCGAGCCGGCCATCAGCTACACGGTTTCCCCCGTGCACAATCAGGATTATTTTGTCAAGATGGCAAAGGAACTCGAGCAGATGGGTGCGGATACGATCTGCATCAAGGACATGGCAAACCTTCTTTTGCCGTACGATGCGTTTTCGCTCGTATCGCGTCTCAAGAAGGAGATCAGCGTGCCGATTCATCTGCACACGCACAACACCACCGGCACGGGAGACATGGTCTATCTCATGGCGGCGCAGGCTGGCGTGGACATCGTAGATACCGCGCTTTCACCCTTTGGCAACGGCACCGCGCAGCCCGCGACCGAGCCGCTCGTCGCCACGCTCAAGGGGACCGAGCGCGACACGGGGCTTGATCTGCTCAAGCTCTCTGATGCCGCGAAGTTCTTCCGCCCGATTGCCGATCGCATGATCGCGGACGGAACGATCTCCGTCAAGTCGCTTGGCGTGGATACCAATACGCTGCTGTATCAGGTGCCGGGCGGCATGCTCAGCAATCTGATCTCTCAGCTCAAAGAAGCCGGCAAGTCCGATAAATACTATGACGTGCTCGAAGAAGTTCCGCGCGTGCGCAAAGACTTCGGCTATCCGCCGCTGGTCACGCCCACGAGCCAGATCGTCGGCACGCAGGCGGCGCTGAATGTGATCCACGGCGAGCGCTACAAGGTCTTCACCAAGGAGTCCAAGGCGCTGCTGCGCGGCGAGTACGGCAACCTGCCCGCGCCGGTCAATGAAGAAGTGCGGAAGATGGCCATCGGCAATGCGGAAGTGATCACCTGCCGTCCGGCAGACCTGCTCAAACCAGAGCTGGAATCCTACCGCGAAGAGATCAAAGACCACATCCGCCAGGAAGAAGACGTGCTCAGCTATGCGCTCTTCCCGCAGGTCGCGCTGAAATTTTTCGAGGCACGCGAGGCGGCGGAACGCAAGGCGAACGAGCCAAAACAGGACGACAGCGTCCGCACGCTGTATGTGGAGGACATTGGCGCATAGCGTATGAGACATCTACCAAACATTCTTTCGGGGATTCGACTCATTCTCGTTGGTGTTTTTGTGATGCTATTCAGGGCGGGCAGGTATCTGCCTGCCCTATGCGTATTTGTGTTCGCTTTTTTAACGGATGTACTCGATGGGCACCTCGCAAGATCCTACGGCTGGGTGACCGATGTAGGCAAGCTGCTCGATCCGCTGGCGGACAAACTCATGACGCTGGCCGCGCTTGTTTGCATCTACTACGGCAAGCAAAAGCCGCTTTACTTGATCCTGTTTCTGCTCATGGCGCTCAAGGAGCTGCTGATGATGATTGGCGGCGTGTTCATGGTGAAGCGAAAGGTCGTAGCCCAGGCGAGCTGGCCGGGTAAAATTGCAACGGGGCTGGTCGCGCTGGGCATCATGCTCTCGCTCATGTCGTTTCTCTCTATCCAAATAGAGCCCTGGAACTTTGTGGCCCTAACGGCGGCGACCGCGATGTCGTATTTCGCGCTGGGTTACTATGCATTCACGCAGCTGCCCCGTGCTTTTGCGGCGCGCGACGGCGCAAAAACAATGGCCGATCATCGTGGAGACGGATGACGCGCTCCGTGTGCAATTTGCGCAAAAAGGCTTGCAAACGCGAGAGAAAACTGGTATGATACCACTGTTGGATGATTGAACTTTGAGCGGAGAGTGGGCAAAACCCACTCTTTCGTTTTGAAGGGTGCCTTTTTTGATAAGCGAGACTTTTTTGTGCAGGGCTGCTTTTCGTTAAGAGGATGCTATTTTTGCCTGTCTATCTCGACTGATGGCGATCATATCCGGCAGAAACAAGAGTGTTTTGAAAGAAGCGTTTCCACGATTCCTGCCCATACCGGCAGGCGCGTTGGCAGCGCTTTAGGAGGGGTTCGATTGAACACGGCACAAAAGGTAGAACAACTGCTCAGGCAATCCGTTGCGGCGCTCGGCTACGAGCTGTGCGATGTCGAGTTTGCCAAGGAGTATGGAGACTGGGTACTCACGCTGTATATCGACAAAGAAGGCGGCGTGAGCCTTAACGACTGCGAGCGTGTCAGCCGTGCGGTCGATCCCCTGCTCGACGAAGCGGATCCCATCGAACAGGCATATATGCTCTCCGTCTCCTCGCTGGGACTCGATCGTCCGCTGAAAAAGGACGCGGATTTCGCGCGAAACATCGGCAAGCGGATCGAGATCAAGCTTTTCGCACCGAAGGACGGCAAGAAGGAGTTTAAGGGCGAGTTGACAAGCTATGACGAAGCTGGCATCGTCGTTCGCACAGAGGACGGGGAACTCGCGCTGGAGCGCAAAGCGATCGCGCTCGCGCGCCCGGAGCTCATCTTTTAAGCGTTGCGGGGCAGATCCGCTGCAACCACTGGAACGATACGTCGCATGCGTGCGAATTCGGGATAATTTGTAAGGAGTACGAAATAGGATGAACACAGAGTTTGTCGAAGCGCTGAATGCGCTGGAGAAGGAACGCGGCATTAGCAAAGACGTGCTGATTCTCGCCATCGAAGCCGCGCTCACCTCGGCTTATAAGCGTAACTACGGCGCAAACGCGAATGTGCGGGCGCAGATTGATCCGTTCACCGGAGAGTTTCGCATATATGCCTCTAAAACAGTAGTAGAAGAGGTCGAAAACCCGATCAACGAGATCACGCTTGCGGATGCAAAGCATGTCAATGTGCTCTATGAACTCGGCGATGTGCTCGAAGAAGAGGTCAAGGCGAAAGAATTTTCGCGCATTGCGGCGCAGACGGCCAAGCAGGTCGTCGTCCAGCGCATCCGGGAAGCGGAGCGCGGCGTGATCTATGAAGAATACGTCGAAAAAGAAAACGAGGTGCTCACCGCCATCGTTCAGCGCGTGGAGAAGGGCAATGTCTACGTCGAGCTTGGCAAGACGGACGGCATCCTGACCCCGAATGAGATGATTCCCGGCGAAAACTATGAGAATAACGACCGCATCAAGGTCTATGTGCTCGAGGTGCGCAAGGACAGCAAAGGCCCGCAAGTTCTCGTGAGCCGCACGCATCCCGGGCTTGTCAAGCGCCTCTTCGAGCTGGAGGTGCCGGAGATTCAGACCGGCGTGGTGCAGATCAAATCCATCGCGCGCGAGGCGGGATTTCGCACGAAGGTCGCCGTGCATTCCACGGATATGCAGGTGGACGCCGTCGGCGCATGCGTCGGACAGCGCGGCGTGCGCGTAGAGCGCATTGTGGGCGAGCTGCACAATGAAAAGATCGACATCATCGAGTGGGATTCCGACTCGGCGGTCTATATCGCAAAGGCGCTCAGCCCCGCAAAGGTGCTGATGGTCTATATCAACGAAGACGAAAAAGCGGCGAAGGTCATCGTGCCGGACACCCAGCTATCGCTTGCCATCGGCAAAGAGGGGCAGAACGCCCGCCTTGCCGCAAAACTGACCGGCTGGAAGATCGACATCAAGAGCCAATCTCAGGCGGAAGAGGCGATGGACGCCTTCTATCGCGAGGACGAAGAGAGCGAAAGCGAGGCGTAACGCTTGGCAAAGAAGATTCCGATGCGGATGTGCGTCTCCTGCAGGGAGATGCAGCCCAAGAAAGAGCTCGTGCGCATCGTGCGTACGCCGGAAGGCGCAGTCGTGCTCGACGCAACCGGGCGTGCCAATGGTCGTGGAGCATATCTCTGCAAGAAAAGCATCTGTTTGGAGAAAGCGGTCAAATCCCGCGCACTGGAACGCGCGCTGGAGACAAAGATCGAAAGCGAAACCTACGAGACGCTGCGCGCGCAGTTTGCAGGCTATCATGAACAGCAAACTCAATAGCGCAATCGGGTTCGCGATGAAGGCAGGGCGGCTCAAATCCGGCGATTTTGTCACGGAGAAGCTCTTGCGCGCCAAGAGCGCGAAGATCGCGCTGATCGACACGACCGCCTCGGACAACACGAAGGACAAATATCACGACATTTGCAGTCGCAACGCGATCGAGCTCGTCGAGGTCGAGGAGCTGGGCCGCTGGATTGGAAAACCCGGGCGCATGGTCGCCGCGGTAACGGACGACGCATTCGCACAGATGATTCGGCGTGCGCTGCAACAGGAAAAGACCGATTGATCTAAACCAAATGCAGCAGCGCAGACAAGAGCAATAGAAAAGAGACAATCGCGCATCCGTGATGACGACAGAGCGGACTGCAAAAAACGCGGGGGTAACGACGTAAATGGCAAAAAACAATTTTCTCGAATCGGCAAACGGGATTCAGAAGACCACAAAAGAGCTTCTGGAGAGGCTTGCGCTGACGCAGAGCTCCGTTGGAGAGCTGCTTGTCTCCGTGCGCCATTCTGAAAGCGAACTGATGGATAAAGAGGAGCAGATGCGCAAGGCGCGTGAAGAGCGCGAGCGCATGGAGCGACTGCGCGAAATGCTCGACTCCGATCAGGATCATGCTGCGCATGCAGGTGGGAGAGATGACGACGATCTGGTGCAGCAGGTAGCTGTTGTTCCGACGGAAACGCCCGCTGTGCGCGCAGACGCGCAGCCGGACGCCGCCGAAACACCGGTTGCAGACAAGGCTGCCGAACAGGCGGCGCAGAAAGCATCCGCCACGCAACCAGCGCAGCAGCAGGAATTGCCAAAGACGCAAACCCCGCAGGAAGCGCCAAAGAAACCGGCAGGCAGTGGCTATGAAGCGCATGCCATTTCGCAGGACGACCGCCGCCGCCCGCAACAGCAGGGAGATCGCGCGCCCTATCAACCGCGCCCGCAGCAAGGCGGCAACTATCCGCCTCGTCAGGACGGCTATCAGCCACGCCCACAGCAGGGTGGCGGTTACCAGCCACGCCCACAGCAGGGTGGCGGCTACCAGCCACGCCCGCAACAGGCTGGTGGCTATGCACCGCGCCCGCAGGGAGGCGGTAATTATCCGCCGCGTCCGCAACAGGGCGGCACTGGCCCACGGCCGGGACAACCCGGCGGCTTTGCACCGCGCGGCCCGCGTCCTGCCGGAGCAGGCGCACCCGGTGCACCCGCTGCAGGCAGCAAAGAGCGCGTGAGCAATTACGACCCGAACAAGAGCGCCTATGCCCGCTCGAAAGAAGCGGATAGAAAGACGAAGAATAAGAAAGCAATCTCGCGCGAAGCTGCGCCCAGCGCAAGCAACTGGGATGACGATTCGACGGGGAACCGCAAACTCAGACGCGGGCTTAAGCAACCCATGCGGCGGCCGGAACCCGTCGTAATTGAAAAGGCGGTGATCACCACGGAGACCATAACAGTTAAGGATCTATCCGAAAAAATCGGCAAGCCCGCATCGGAGATTATCAAAAAGCTCTTCTTGCTGGGAATGCCTACAACGATCAATCAGGAGATTGATTTTGACACATGCGAGCTCGTCGCGTCCGATTTTGGCATCGAACTGGAGCTGAAGGTTGCCAAAACATTCGAAGAAGTGCTTTCGGACAGCGCGGCGACGGAGTCGGATGCGGACGAGCTGCTCAAACCGCGCCCACCGGTGGTCACCATCATGGGACACGTCGATCACGGCAAGACCTCNNGACACCCCGGGCCACGAGGCCTTCACCGCCATGCGTGCTCGTGGTGCCCAGGTCACCGACATCGCGATCCTCGTGGTTGCGGCTGATGACGGCATCATGCCGCAGACCATCGAGGCGATCAATCACGCAAAAGCCGCGGGTGTGCCGATCATCGTTGCCGTAAACAAGATGGACAAGCCCGACGCAAACCCGGATCGCGTCAAGCAGCAGCTCACGGAGTATGAGCTTGTCTCCGAAGAGTGGGGCGGACAGACCATCATCGTGCCCGTCTCTGCAAAACAACAGCAGGGGCTGGATACGTTGCTCGAAATGGTTCTGCTGCAGGCCGACGTACTGGAACTAAAAGCCAATCCGGATCGTCTTGCAAAAGGCACGATCATAGAAGCGAAGCTGGACAAGGGACGCGGCCCGCTTGCGACCGTTCTCGTGCAAAACGGAACGCTGCGTCGCGGGGATACGATCGTTGCCGGCACGGCGTACGGCAAAGTCCGCGCGATGACCGACGACAAGGGAAACGTCGTGACCGAAGCGGGACCCAGCACGCCGGTTGAAGTGCTCGGGTTTAGCGAGGTTCCGGCTGCGGGCGATATTCTCAACGTCGCGGAGGCGGACAAGCTCTCTCGACAGGTTGTTGAAGAGCGCCGCGATAAAATCAAGGCCGCACAGCTCAAGAGCAAGAGCAAGGTTTCGTTGGACGATCTGTTCACGCAGATGGCGGCGGACGAGCTCAAGGATCTCAACATCATCGTCAAAGCGGACGTGCAGGGTTCTGTCGAGGCAGTCAAGCAAGCCCTCGAAAAGCTCAGCAATGAAGAGGTTCGTGTGCGCTGCATCCACGGCGGTGTCGGCGCGATTACGGGGACGGACATCATGTTTGCCTCCGCTTCCAACGCCATCATCATCGGCTTCAACGTGCGTCCGGATACAGGCGCGCGCGCCATGGCGGAGAAGGAGAATGTGGATGTGCGTTACTATCGCGTCATCTATAACGCCATCGACGACGTCAAAGCCGCTATGTTGGGCATGTTTAAGCCGGTATTCAAAGAAACCGAGCTTGGCCGCGCAACCGTCCGCGAGACATTCAAGGTCACGGGCGTAGGCACCATTGCCGGCGCCTATGTCAACGACGGCAAGATCACCAGAAGCGCGCAGATTCGTGTTGTGCGCGACAGCGTCGTGATTCACGAGGGTAAGATTTCCTCGCTCAAGCGCTTCAAGGATGATGCAAAGGAAGTTCTCACGAGCTTCGAGTGCGGCATCGGGGTTGAGAACTTCAACGATCTGCAGGAAGGCGACGTGATTGAAGCATTCCTCGTCGAAGAAGTCAAGCGCACATGATGATATACCGATTTTTCACCCGCCGGGCATGCACCAGGCGGAGGAGGGCAATATGGCGACATTTCGCGCAGACCGTAGAAACGAAGAAGTGAAAAAGACGATCAGCGAGATCATTCGCGAGATGAAGGACCCAAGACTCTCGCCGATGACCGCGCTGACAGAGGTCGAAGTTACCAAAGACCTGAAGTTTGCAAAAGTCAAAGTCTCTGTGTATGACGACGACGAGAAAAAGCGCGTATCAAGCGTAGAGGCGCTCAATCATGCCGCAGGGTTTATATCCCATGAGCTCGGTGCGCGCATGCGCATCCGCGCTGTGCCAAGCATAAAATTCGCGCTGGACAACTCGATCGCCTACAGCGTACGCATTGCGGAGATACTCAGCGGCCTGCATACGGCAAATGGAAGCGAAGCGCTTCCGGATGAAGATGGGGTTCGCCGGAAGGATGAGAAGGAGTGATGGGCATGCTGCAGGATGCCGCCCGGTTTTTGCGCACGCACGATGATATTCTGCTGATTGCGCACGTCTCACCGGATGGCGACACGCTGGGCAGTTGCTTTGCGCTCTATGGAGCCCTTTTAGAACTGGGCAAACATGCGCAGGTGGTCTGCGAGGACCCTGTTCCGGCGATCTATCGCTTTCTACCGTTTTCGGACCAACTCATACCGCCCGAGCAGGCATCGCCCGCGGAGGCGGTCGTTTGTGTGGATTGCGCGGACCTGGCGAGAACCGGCCGATGCGAGCTGCTGTTTCGCGCAGCGAAGGCCACGCTGAACATCGACCATCACAGCACCAACGATCATTATGCCGAGGCGAACTATGTGCAAAAGGCCGGTGCAACGGGAGAGTTGATATTCAATGTGATCAATTGCCTAAAAATCACGCTCAACAAGAACATCGCAAGCTGCCTCTACGTCGCCATCACGACCGATACGGGCAACTTCTCCTATAGCAACACCACGCCGGATACCATGCGTATCGCGGCGGATATACTCGACACAGGAATCGATCTGCCGTATCTCAACCGCTGTTTGTTTCGCACGGTGCCGTTTCCGAAGCTAAAGCTGCATGCATTGGGTGTGACAAAAGCAAAGCTCTATGATTACGGGCGAATTGCCATTTCCTACATCACGCTCGAGGATATCGCTTCCTGCGGGGCAACCAGCGAGGATACCGAGGGCATCATCGACGCGATTCGCGATATCGATTCCGTAGAGGTCGCAGCGCTTTTGCGCGAGAGTGACGATGGCCTTGTCCGCGTCAGCCTGCGCGGGAAAACCAGCGCGGACGTGAGCAAGATAGCCACCCGGCTTGGCGGCGGCGGACACAAGCTCGCAGCGGGCTGCACGATGAGCCCGCCCGTTGCGGAGGCGGCGGAGCAAATACTTGGCTTTGCCATAGAACTGCTGCACGGGGTGAGCGAGTGATATGGACGGAATCGTCATCGTTCTGAAGCCGCCGGGCTTAACATCGAGCAACGTCGTGTTCGACGTGCGAAACATATTCGACGAGAAGCGCGCGGGTCATCTCGGCACGCTCGACCCTGCCGCGGCAGGCGTGCTGCCGGTTTGCCTGGGGCGCGCGACGAAGCTGTTTGATATCCTGGTCGATAAGGACAAGGAGTATGTATTCGAGTGCGCGTTCGGCGTAAGAACCGATACGCAGGATGCCTGCGGCGCGGTGATTGCAAGAGACGACAGACGCATCGAAAAGAACCGGCTCGTACAAATTTTGCCGGAGTTTATCGGTGAACAAATGCAGACGGCGTCGATCTACTCCGCGCTCAAAGTCGGCGGCAGGAGGATGTATGACATTGCTCGCGCCGGAGAAGAGGTTGAGCCGAAAATCCGCGAAATCTGTGTGCACGATCTTGAACTCGTCGAGCAAACGGGTGAGAACCGTTTTTTATTGCGCGCGGTTTGCTCACGCGGCACATATGTGCGCGCGCTGTGCGAGAGCATTGCCCAAAGGCTCGGCACACTCGGCTATGTATCGTTTTTACTGCGCACGCGCAGCGGACCCTTTACGAGCGAGCGAGCGTATACCATTGCGGAGCTGGAAACGGCCAAGACAGCGGGAACGCTGATGCAGAAGCTCTGCTCCTGTGAAGAAGCGACGGCGTTTCTGCCTGCGCTCGTGCTCGACGAGGATCGCGTGATACCGACGAAGAACGGGCTGGAGACGCATGTGCGCGACGCGGCGGACGGACTCGTGCGCGTCTATGGCGCAAAAGTCTTCCTCGGCATCGGCGAAGTGAAAAGCGCACGCGTCCGCCTGACGATCCATCTATATTAAGAAAGACCGGCAACTGCGCAAGACACATGCTGCGCGGAGCCGGTTTTAAGGAGAGTATGACAGCTTACCAACCTGCCGTCGTCGCGCTTGGCATGTTCGACGGCGTACATCTCGGCCACAGGGCGCTCATGACGCGCTTGCAGGAAGAGGCGGAGCGTCTTGGCGCCGTACCTGCGGTCTATACGTTTTCCAATCATCCGCTGGAGGTGCTCGGCGGAAACATTCGCCTGCTCCTGGATATGCGCGAGCGCAACCGGATGCTGCGTTCGCTTGGGGCAGAGCAGGTGATCAGCGTGCCTTTTACGCAAGAGATGGCGCAGCTGGGCGCGGAGGAGTTTATCGATCTGCTGATGGAGCGCTGGGAAGTTCGCGGGCTAGTGGTCGGCTACAACTACACCTGCGGCATACGCGGTTCGGGCACGCCCGAGACGCTCAAAGAGATCGGCATGCGCCGCGGTTTTTCCGTCTCGGTGGTCGAGCCGGTGCTCTATGAAGGCGAGCCGGTCTCCAGCACGCGCATTCGTTTGGCGATTGAGCAAGGGGATGTTGTTGGCGCGGCTCGGCTGCTCAAGCGGCGCTATTCACTTACAGGAGACGTCGTGCAAAACAAACGAATCGGCACCCGAATCGGGTTCCCGACCGCCAATATCGATGCGGATATGCGGCGCGTGATTCCGGCGGAAGGCGTGTATGCGGCGTTTGCGTTTGTCGATGGCGCTGTGTACCGCGCGGTGACCAACATCGGCTCCAACCCGACGGTGCATGGAGAAAAGCTAACGATCGAAACGCATATCATCGACTTCAACGCGGACATCTACGGCCAACCGATCACGATCGCGTTTCGCAAGCGTCTGCGCGCCGAGGCGGTGTTTGACTCGCTGGACGCGCTCAAAGAGCAGATTCGCCGCGATATCGAGGCCGCCGCAACGTTAAAGGATTGTTAAAAGCCGAG
>DNFZ01000106.1:0-744 GCA_003486785.1 Clostridiales bacterium
GTGACGACCGGCATGTCGGATGGCTCGTATATCGCCATCAGCGCGGAAGGCCTAGCCGAGGGAGACATCATCTGGGTGCCGGAGCGCACCAGCCGCGCGACCTATAGCGAGAGCACCTCCAGCACCACCTCGTTTAGCTTTGGAACGGAGAGCGGCATGGTGATGCCCAACGGTGAGGCCGGCACCTTCCAGCCGGGGAGTGGCATGGGCGGCGGCAACTTCCAGCCCCCGAGCGGCAATTGAGGCACGACGTATGATGCAACGATACCGAACAATGACACAGCTCTGTGGGAAAGGAGCGCGACATGCTGCTGCTGGAACACATCTATAAGACCTACTATGTCGGCGATGAAACGGTTCACGCACTGGACGATGCCTCGCTGCACGTCAAGCAAAACGAGTTTGTAGCGATCTGCGGCCCCTCCGGCTCCGGAAAAACAACGCTGATGAACGTGATGGGCTGCCTCGATATGCCGGACTCCGGCAAATATATCCTCGACGGCGTAAACATCGCCGAGAGCACGGATCAGGAGCTCTCGCTCATCCGCAGCGAGAAGATCGGCTTCGTTTTTCAGCAGTATAACCTGCTGGATTCGATGAGTGCGCTGGAAAACGTGGAGCTGCCACTGATCTACCAGAAACTATCGCAAAAAGAGCGCGTCGAGCGCGCAAAGGCTGCGCTCGATCAGGTTGGGCTGGGCAATCGCATGCGGCACCGTCCGAGCCAGCTCTCCGGCGGACAGC
>DNFZ01000106.1:763-9047 GCA_003486785.1 Clostridiales bacterium
ATCTCGACAGCAAGAGCGGCACGGACATCATGCGGCTCATCGGCCGGCTTTCGGAGGAGGGCTATACCATCGTGCTGATCACGCACAACAACGAGATTGCGCATCAGGCGCAGCGCACGGTCTATGTGCGCGACGGTCGGCTCTTTGACACTTGGGAGGAGGCGGAGCAGAAATGACGATGTTTTTTAATTCTCTTCGCCTAGCAATGCGCTCAACGCTGGCAAACAAGATGCGCTCGTTCCTCACGATGCTCGGCATCATCATCGGCGTGANNAGCGTGATCATACTCGTCTCCATCGCGCAGAGCACGACCAGCAGCATCACAACTGCAATCGCGTCGATGGGCTCGGATCTGCTGACCGTCACCGTGACGGACGAGGATATTATCCTCGATGCGGACGACTATCTCGCGATGGAGGATTACGACGAGATAGACGGGGTTGCGCCCTATCTTACCGTGAGCGGCACCGCGCGCAGCGGCTCTAGCTATACCAGCGTTTCCGCCGTCGGCGTGACAGGGACGTATATGGAAATCGTCGGTCGCGAAATGGAGGCAGGGCGCGCCATCGTGGCATCCGATCTCGAGTGGCGCACCTACACCGCCGTAGTCGGCACGGAAGTCGCGGGTAAGCTTTACGAAAGCTACGATGTCATCGGGAAAACCTTCACGATGAGCGGGCATACGTTTACCATCGTCGGCTTGCTCGCCGAAACCGGATCGAGCACGGATTCGCAGATTCTCATCCCGCTGACCACCGCGCAGCGCTTTGCGGACAGTACCGCGATCACCACCGCTTACGTCAAAGCCTCGTCTACCAATACCGTGGACATCGCTCAGGCGCAGACGGAATATCAAATGCTGCTGCTCACGCGGGATGAGGATAGCTTTACCGTCTACAACATGAGCGAACTGCTGGACACGCTGGACGACGTCATGAGCACGCTCTCGCTGATGCTGGGCGGCATCGCGGCAATCTCCCTGCTCGTCGGCGGCATCGNNGGCATCGGCATCATGAATATCATGCTTGTGTCCGTGGCTGAGCGTACGCGCGAAATCGGGATTCGGAAAGCCATCGGCGCGCGCAGAAGCCACATCATGATGCAGTTTCTCATCGAGGCGTGTGTGCTCTCCATCCTCGGCGGACTCATCGGCCTCGGCCTATCCGCGCTGGGGCTGCGTATCTTTGCGATGATTGCGGATATGACCATTGCGATGGAATGGCGTGCGGCCATCGTCGCCCTGCTCTTCTGCGTGGTGATCGGCGTGGCGTTCGGCAGCTATCCGGCCGCAAAGGCGAGCAATAAAACACCCATCGAAGCATTGCAGAGAAATTAAATCAGCACGCTTGCAAAACGCTCCTGTTGCAAATCCCCGCGGGTTATACCTGCGGGGATTTGCTGTTTGCTCGATTCAAGATCCATCAAAAAGAGCAGAAAAATCAGCACGCTGCCGTTCTTTGACAGCAACACGGAGGGAGGATATAATGATTGCATCCAAACAAAAAGCAGATCGATGAAGCAGAGAACGTGGGCCAATCACAATCAAAAAAGGAGTATTTCTGATATGACGCAATTCTCCCATACGTTTACCATCACGAAAAAGGACAATCTGCGCTACAACTTCTTTCTGATGCAAAAGAAACTGGTCGCGACGAGCGTATTGGTGTTTGTCATCATCGCGGCGATGATCGGGCTGCTGAAATATGCGCAGGGTGCGAGCATAACGAACGCTGTGCTCAACGCGCTGCTCATGGCGGTATTGGGGACGCTTGTACTCGTCGCCATCAACATCGCGACCACAGTGCTGCGCATGAATCGCTATTATCAGCAAAAGAAGCTGACGGACTTTTCCGTCACGTTTACCACCGATCAAACGGGCATCCGCGCCACATCCGAGCGTGGGGATTCCGAGCTGCCGTGGAATCGCATCGTCGCCGTGCGTGAGACGCGGAACGCGTTTTACATCTTCATCACGGAGTCGCACGCAAACGTCATGCCCAAAGACCAGTTTCCAGGCGAGGCGGAGATTGCGATCTTTCGTGCGCTGCTGGAGAAAAACGTCGCCCCGTCCCGCCTGAAAATCAAGCGGGGATAAACCGGCTCGCTTGATTGGATGCAAAAAGACGAACCGATCTAGACGCACAAAGAGGATATCCTGACGGTATGCTCTGGTTTGCATTTTGAAAAGAACCGCAGAAACCTGACATAGCGCCTGTCAGGTTTTTGTTTTATACTGAGAGCAAAGATGATTGGGTGCGTGAGAGACGATGAGAAACGATCGGTTGTTTCAAATTCTATACCTGCTGCTTGAACGTGGCACGATGACCGCGCCTGAGCTTGCCCGCGCGCTGGAGGTCTCCGTGCGCACGGTCTATCGAGATATCGACGCGCTCTCGCTCTCGGGCGTGCCCGTCTACGCCACGCAGGGCAAACACGGCGGCGTGTCTCTGCTGCCGAACTATTCGTTTGACAAGGCGCTGCTCACCGATGAGGAGCAGAACCAGATTCTCTACGCGATCCAGAGCCTGCGCGCGGCGGAGCAGCCGGTGGACGCGCTGCTGAGCAAGCTCGGCGGCATGTTTCAAAAGCAGAACACAAACTGGATCGAGGTGGACTTCTCCCGCTGGGGTATGGGCAGCACGGACAGCGTGAAGTTTGAGCGCCTCAAATCCGCGCTGATCGGACGTCGCGCGCTCAACATCGTCTACTGTTCCGCAAACGGGGAGACGAATCGCCGCGTGATCCTGCCCCTTAAGCTCATCTTCAAGGACAAGAGCTGGTATCTGCATGCGTTTTGCCGTATGCAGGAGGATTATCGCCTCTTTAAGGTGAACCGGATCGTTGAGATGGAAGTGCTGGAGGAGCGATTCTCCGAACGGCCGGACGAGACTCCGCAGCTGGAGCAAAGCACTTATTCAATGCCCGAAATGCAGCAGATGCGCCTGCTGTTCTCGCCAGCCGTCGCGTTTCGCGTCTATGACGAGTTTGACTGCACGATGATCGAAAAACAGCCCGACGGCAGCCTGCTGATCCCCGTGCAGATGCCGCCGGATAGTTGGGTGGTGAGCTATCTGCATTCGTTTGGTACGGCGCTGACGATTCTGGAGCCCGAGAGCCTTCGCGCTCAACTTGCGGCGCACGCAAAAGCCATCTGGGAACATCATTCGAAAGAATAACGGCAGACGCGCAGAACATGACAGCTCTTGTCAGGTTTAACCCGATAGAATGGCGGTATCAAATCATTCGGGAGGAACAAAGACATGGAAGAGCGTTATTGCCAGAGCTGCGGCATGCCGATGGGGTTAAAGGACGAACACTATGGAACGGAAGCGGACAAAAGCAAGAGCAAAGACTACTGCACATACTGCTATGAGAACGGCGCGTTTACCGCGGACTGCACGATGCAGGAGATGATCGACTTTTGCGTACAACCCGTGCTAGAGAATGTGCCGGGACTCACCGAGGCTGCAGCGCGCGAGATGATGAGCATTCAGTTTCCCCTTCTCAAACGTTGGAGAGCTTAGGCGAAACGCTGTTTTCGCAAAATGGACAATTTAGAAAGGTAGGTAGCCGCGTGAAACCACCGGACACCATAGACGTCAATATGCTCGCCCCCTGCGGATTGAACTGCATGCTCTGCTACCGCCATCTCGGCAAGAAGCCTTGCCCGGGCTGCCGCGCGCGACAGAGCGAGCCGGACGATTACCAGCGCAAGTGCGTCATGCGCGCGTGTGTGATGGAGCGCGGGCTGTTCTCCTGTGCGGACTGCGTGGATCGTCCCTGCAAGCGGGTGAAAGCGTTCGGCAAGCGATACCGCGACGGATACGGGGTCGATCTGTTTGGCGATGCCGCGCGGGTGCGCGAGATCGGCGCTGAGGCACTGCTGCGCGAGCAGATCACGGCGCACACCTGCGATTCCTGCGGGCACCTGATCAACCTGCATGACGGCATCTGCAGCGGCTGCGGAAAACAACATCCAATCGGAAAAGGGAGGACACGCGTTTGAACTGGTGTGAAGCATACCCCAAATCGCAGGAACCTACGCTACAGGAGATCGAACGTTTCATCGACAGCCCGCTCTGGAACGGGCTTTGCAGCTGGACGGAGACGACCTACTCCGTCGCCCCCAAGGTGGAGCACAGCACCTGCAGCGGGGCTCCCGGCTGGAACGTCAAGTACAAGAAGAGCGGACGCTCGCTTTGCACGCTCTATCCGGAGCGGGGGCAGTTCACCGCGCTGATCAGCGTCGGCGCAAAGGAAATGCCGGAGGCGGAGCTGCTGCTGCCGACCTGTACGGAGTATATCCAGGCGCTCTTTTCGCGCACGGCGCCGTTCAACGGCGGGCGCTGGCTGATGATCCGTATTACAGAAGAGCAGGTGCTCGAGGACGTGAAGAAGCTCATCCGCCTGCGGGTCGCGACAAAGGGCTGAACTTCTGCAAATTTCCGGCGTCGCTTGCCCATTCTTCTGCTATACTGAAAGAAAAATGGGAGACGGAGAAGAGCGCCTATGGTGCAGATCAAGCAGTACAACGATTTCGTGGAAGCGCTTTTGCAGGCCGGCTTCTCTATGGGCGGCGGCAACGACGAGGGCATCTTCTCGCTGATTCCGTGGAGCTGGGACGAAACCCCGCCGTACGAAACGCCCGTACGCTGGCACACGGGAGAGCCGGAAACCGACCCATGGGAATGGCGCATGCGCGTGCTGGACGAGCGGCGCGACATCGCCTATAGCAAAGTCTTTTTCAAAAAGAGCAGGTTTTACACGCGCGCATGGGCACCCTGTTTTCTCGCTGCCCGCCGCGGCAAAGAGGTGTTTGACGGCGCATATGCGGACGGAACCCTCAGCCACGCGGCAAAGAGAATCTACAGTACAGTTCTCGAACACGGAACGCTGCCGCTGCACGCGATCAAGCAGCTCGCGTCTTTTGGCGCGGAGGAAAAGAGCCGCTTTGACAGCGCTCTGACGGAGCTGCAGATGCGGATGTTTTTGACCATGTGCGGCAGGCAGCAGAAACTCTCTCAAAAGGGGGAAGAGTACGGCTGGTATTCCACCGTGTTTTGCACCACGGAGCAGTTCTGGGGAGAGGAAGTATTCGAGGAGGCTGCGAAGATCAATAAGGATGACGCGATCAAGGCGATTACAGAGCAGATACTAGCCCTGAATCCACAGGCGGAAGAGAAGAAGATCACGAAGTTTATATTGGGATAACGCGCAACGCGCAACAGCACAAAAGCGGGCAGGTCGCCCGCTTTTGCTGTGTATCCGTGTTGCTTTTGGTTAGCCGAGCTTCACGGTGGCGAGCACGGTGAAGTCGCTGAGCGAAATGACCGTTACGCCCGAGTCGCCGAGGACGTAGAAGTAGTCCCCGATGAACATGCCGCGCAGGTTCCAGCTCGAGAGATCCGCCGTCATGCTCACACGCGCGGCGAGCTCGAAGCCCTTGTCCGCCGTGTAACGGTAGATGTAGTAGTTGCTGTCCGCAGGGAAAGCGATCAGGTTCTTTTGCGCATCCACGAGGATCGCCTTATGGTTGCTGCCCACGACCGTCCAGCTTGCGTCCACCTTCTCGGTGGTGACTTCCTTGACTTTGGTCTTGTCCGTGGTGTCAAACATCGAGAGCTTCACGCCCTGCATTCTGCCGGTCTGCTCATCCGCGTCGTAGCCGATGCCAAGCAGCAGGTTCTGCTTGAATACGTGCAGGTATTCCGAGAATCCCGGAATCTTCAGCGCGCTGAGCACACGCGGATATGCTGGATTGCTCAGATCCACCGCAAAGAGCGGGTCGACCTGACGGAAGGTGACAAAGTAGCCGATGTCGCCGTCGAAGCGAACGCTTTTGACGAACTCGTCCTTGGCGAGGTTTTCGATCTTGCCGAGCACATTGAGACTCAGATCCAGCGTGTAGAGCGCGTTTGCTGTGGTGCTGTCATATTCGTAGGTGTCCACGCCGTCCGTATAGATGCGCTGCTCCCAGCTGTTGAGCGTGGTGACGACGCGGATGACGTTTTTATACGCGTCCATCGAGAACTGGTTGAGCAGGTTGCCGGGCACGCTGCCGCCGGCAAGCCGCGTGATCTCTCCGTCATTGAGTCCCAGCAGCACGAGGTCTGTGCTGGAGCCGCCGCGGGTGATCTGCACGTTTTTGCCGTCCTTGTCCGGCGCGATGGGCAGGGCTTCATCCGTATAGCGCGCAAATGCGAGCAGCATATGCTCCGCGTTGGCGTAGAGCTCGCTCGTTCCGCCGAAGACCGCTTTGGCGGAGGCGAAATTCGCCCCGCTCTTGAGGTTGATGGAGCCGATGACGGTATACGCCGCGCTCTGCGGGCTGCCGCCGATATAGAGGTCGGTCGGCATGAGCAGCTTCGTCTCCGCGCCTGCCGTGGTCGCGGGGATGTAGGTAATCGGCGTACCCTTGACCGGGCTGTAGATATACTGCGAGGTCACGAGGTAGACATAGTCCCCGATCATGCGGGAGCTGACATAGTAGCCGCTCTGCCCGAGGGAAACCACCTGCGCGGGCTTTGCAGGGTTGCTGATGTCGTAGATCACCGCGCTGGTCTGCTCGGTATTGCTCTGATAGTTGCCGCGCACGTCGTTGACCCAGACGGTATTGAAGCTCTGGGTGATGATCATGAGGCGGTTGCCGAGTAGGAACATCTCCGAGTTATAGCCCCACCAGCTGTCATCGCCGGAAAGCGATGTGCTGGAGATGAGGCGCGTGGCGGCTCCGTCGGGCTTGAGGATGTTGAGCTGGTTGCCCGCGATATAGTAGATGTAGCTGCCGTCGGTCTTGACGATATCCGCTTCGTCCACGCCCTTGACCTGCACATTGGTTTCGGAGTAATCAAGTCCGCCAGATTCCATTGCGGAAGATTCCATGGTTACGGAGCCTCTCGCTTCTCCTGCGGTAGGAGCTGCCGCGCTGTCCGTCATGGCCGATTGCATCTCGGCTTCTTCCATGACCGCGCCGTCGGCATAATTTCCGTATTTGTTCTGCATGGACTCGATGAGCCCATAGATGTCGTCATAGCTCTCAACTGTTTTAACCTCGGCCGCGGTTGCGGCTTCGGCGGACAGCGCCATGTTTGCGGGTGTGGCGGATGTGCCCTTGTTTGCGTTGATGATGCCGAATACGCTGACGGCCACGAGTAAAAAAGCCGCGAACACCGTCCCGTACCGGATGAACTTCTGCCTCGGCGTGAGTGCAATTTTCTCACGCGTGTGTTTTTCTTTGATTTCCATGAGCAACGTCTCCTTTGCTTTTAGCTTGTCGTTGTCACGGATATACTGCTCTTTAAACATCCTGAAACTCCCCTTTCAACTGTTCCCGCAGCATATCGCGTGCGCGGAAGAGATGGGATTTCACCGTGTTTTCCGCTGTTCCTGTGATCTTTGCGATCTCGGAGACTTGGTAGCCCTCGTAATAATACAGATGCACCACCGTGCGGTACTTCTGAGGAAGCGCCAGCACATAGGGGTAAACCTCGGTGGTCTCCTGCATCTCGGTCATGAGATTTTCATTCTCGGGGACGGTGTTTCGCCGCCAGGCGGAGGTGAGCAGCGACTTGGTGCAGTTGATGGTCACCCGGATAAACCAGGCTTTCTGGTGTTCCAGGCTGTTCCACACGGGTTTTGCGCGCAATGCCCTGAGGAAAACCTCCTGCACGATGTCGTCCGCGTCCGTTCCGCTCTTGGTGCGCAGAAACGCCAGGCGGTATACCGTATCGGCATACTGCGCAAAGAGCGCGTCCACGTTGTCGGCCGGAATTGGCACGTTTGGCTTGGCCAGCTGTTCCATAAGCGCTTGGTACCTCTCTCTTCCACCCATAACACTCTGCATCTACGCGTGAGGTTGCGGCGGAGTCAGAATTATTTCAAAATTAGTGTGTATCCGTTGTGGTTGCGTACAATAAAGTACAATTGATTATAGCATAACATGCTAAGAGTTTCACCGCGACCCGTCGCATTGACAAAACTTCCTGTCGCTCTGTATAATTGTATGGAATCATTTGATAGAATTTTTTCAGGAGGACTCCGATGATTCGCTAAACACCTTGGTATTGATGAAACGCGGGAGCGGTTACTTACTGCGCCCGATGTATTTTGCAATGCCAAAGAAGTGTGCGCGAACCGTCAACGGGTTCTTTTTTTGTTGCACAAATTGTTTGGCGTTGTTGCTTTGCGTAAAACCGGAGGATTTCTTATATGTCTCAAATACGCGTCAACGACCTGACCTTTCATTATGAAGGCAGCTACGACAATATCTTCGAACACACGTCCT
>DNFZ01000202.1 GCA_003486785.1 Clostridiales bacterium
AGCAGGAATTCTACGCGGAAAAGGGTTTCACCAATGAACCCCAGCGTTGCAAAGGCTGCCGCACCGCCCGCAAGCAGAGCTCTCCCCGTGCCGGCGGCGACCGTCAGATGTATGACGCGACCTGCGCAGGCTGCGGCGTGCAGTGCAAAGTTCCGTTCCAGCCCCGTTCCGACCGTCCTGTTTACTGCAGCGACTGCTTCCGCAAGTAATTGATCTGAAGCACAAAGCGCCCTTCGTAAGAGGGGCGTTTTTTTTCGGCTCTCCGTCAATTCCAGGATGAACGAAGCAGACGAAGAAAGAACGGCTTTCCGTTAACAGCCGTCCCAACCAAGCAGTTTAATAAAGTATTCCCCCGTCGATCGGCGGGGGAATTGCTGCGTTAATTACGTTTTTATTCCTTTGAGCAAATGAAACCAAACTTACGCTGCGGTTTCTTTTTTTCGCCCCAGCTTGCCAAAGAACTTGAAGGTCATCGGCCAGAGTGCACCGCCAACCAGCACCATCAGGAAATAACGAATGGCATTGCCCACGTCGTGCCCGCCAAAGAGCGCGAGCAGAGGCGTTTTGGCAAACTTCTGTACGCAGATGACAACGCCGAGACCCAGCGCGAGCTTGAGCAGCTGTGCCCACCAGACGGCTTTTTCGGAGAACCGGATATACTTTCTTTCCAGCCAGAGCACGACGGCAAAGCCGAATGCACCGCCGACCATTTTGTAGCCGGTTTCGTTGCAGCCGTGTGAGAATTCCGCAATCGCGTTTGCGGGCATTGGCACAAGCTCGATATACAGTATCAACGCAACGCCGATTGCGAGTAATGCGCCGACGAGCGGAATGAACCATTTCCCGTTTTCCCAGGCGCGGCCAAGCAGCGGATAAACCACCGCAACGAGCAGGAGCGCAACGCCGATGGACACCAGCACGTCTACGGGAGTGTGTACGCCTAGATACATCCGCGAAAAACCGACCAGCAGCGTCAGCGCAACGCAGACAATCCGAATCCACAGCTCCTTGCGCGCCCATGCTACGCCAAGAAACATGCCCGCGGAATTCTGCGTGTGCCCGCTGGGAAAGGAGTATCCTGTCGCCTCCGCGCGGGCGCTCTCCACGATGGTGAAGTTTTTGTCAAGCACCCAGGGGCGTGGCACGAGGAAGAGCAGCTTGAGAAACGTATTGATGATGTTGCCTAAAAAGCTCACGTAAAGGAGCAGATAGCCCGTCTTTTTATCGATGCACCAAAAGAACGCCAGTGCGATGATCATGAATATGGTCTCTTCGCCAAAGAACGTGAAAAACTGGAAGACCGTGTCAAAGAACGGTGTGCGGATGGCTTCGAGCAGCTTTAAGAACTCCATGCTTGTCCCTCCCGTATGGTTTTTGTTAGGAGTATCATACACGATTTGAGCGTGTTCGAGAAGTAGATCGCACAGGTTTTACCCGGAACTGAGCAGAACTTCATACAAAAAGCGCCCCTCAGCGGAGCGCCTGAAAGAAACCGGACAACAAAGCCTTGCATTCATCTTCGAGTATGCCGCCCCATGTTTCCACGCTGTGCAGAAAACATTTGTCTGTCAGATCCATCCTAGAGCCACAACAGCCGGCGACCTCGTCAAACGCGCCAAAGACCAGCCTGCCAAGCTTTGCGTTGACGCAGGCGCCAGCGCACATGGCGCAGGGTTCCAGCGTGACATAGAGCGTGCAGTCGTTTAATCGTCCGCCGCGTTTTGTCATGCCTTCGCCAAGGCAGATGAGCTCTGCGTGACGGGTCGCGTCGTGATCCCGCTCCACGCGGTTGTGCGCGCGGGAGATGATCTCACCGCCGCAAACCAACACGGCGCCGACGGGTACTTCGCCCGCGTCAAACGCCAGCCGCGCTTCTTCCAGCGCAATGTGCATATATTGCTCGAACCCGTTGAGTCGCTTCATAGTCTGCATAGCACTTCATTCGTATCAAAATCGTCATACTGCACGCGCTGCAGGCACAGCCCGTGCGGCGGGGCGGTTGCGCCTGCGTCTGTGCGAAGACCGCTCGCAAGCGCGCGGGCAATCGCGTCCTCCGGCAGTTTTCCGCCGCCGATTTCAAGCATTGTGCCGACGAGGATGCGCACCATATTGTAGAGAAATCCGTTTGCGCTGACTTCATAAAACAGATAGCTGCCATCCTGCGTCCATTCGCTTTTCATGATCGAGCGTATCGTGTTAGTGATCTTGCAGTCTGCGCTCATAAACGCTTTGAAATCATGCTCGCCGAGCGCATACGCGGCCGAGCGTTGCATGCGGCTTATATCCAGCGTGGTATGGACGTGCAGTGCGGTAAAGCGTCCGAATACATCCGCGTGAAGCCCTGTTTGCACCGTGTAGCGATAGGTCTTGTTCTTCGCGGAAAACCGCGCGTGAAAATCCGCCGGCGCCTCCTCGCTGAAGAGCACGCGGATGTCACGCGGCAGGCGCATGTTCAATGCGATGGCGAATTTATCCGCAGGCATGCGCGCCATTGTGTCAAAATGCGCCACCTGCGCGCGGGCGTGTACGCCGCTGTCCGTTCTGCCCGAGCCGTGGAGCTGAATGCACTCGCCCGTGATGGCGCGCACCGCCTCGTTGAGCCGCTGCTGCACGGAGATGCCGTTGTCCTGCAGCTGCCAGCCGACATAGTTCGTGCCGTCGTATGCGATCACGAGGCGGATGCGGCGGCTCATAACGGCAGCCTCTCCAGCAGGATGATGCCGACGAGAAACGCCGAAAGCAGCAGCGCTGCAAAAAGATCGCGCCAGTGGAAATGCAGCTCACGCATGCGGGTTCTGCCCTCGCCGCCGTGATAACAGCGGCTCTCCATCGCCATAGCCAGCTCGTCTGCGCGGCGAAACGCAGAGACAAACAGCGGAACCAGCACGGGAATCATGCTCTTTGCGCGCTGGAAGATATTGCCGCTCTCAAAATCCGCCCCGCGCGCCATCTGCGCTTTCTGGATGCGGTCGGTCTCCTCCATCAACGTAGGGATAAAGCGCAGCGCGATGGTCATCATCATCGCGAGCTCATGCGCGGGAAAGCGAAGCCTGCGCAACGGTGCCATCAGCTTTTCCAGCCCGTCCGTGAGTGCGATGGGGGAGGTGGTCAGCGTGAGGATCGACGTGCCCGCCACGAGCAGAACCAGCCGAAGCGTGATATAAACCGCCTGCTGCACCGCTTCCTGCGTGAGGCGGATGAACTTCCATTCAAACCAGACGACGCTGCCCTGCGTCGCAAAGAGGTTGATGACAAACATAAACACCAGGAGCCATTTCATGGGCTTGAGCGCGGAGAAAAAATAAGAAGCCGGCACGCGCGCAAACACAAACATGGCGGCAAGAAGAAACACAGGCAGCAGGAATACGGCAAGCGATTTTACCACGAAAACGATGGCGATATACACCGCCATGAGTATGATCTTTGTGCGCGGGTCAAGGCGATGCACCACGCTTTCACCGGGCAGATATTGCCCGAGGGAGATGTTAGCGGTCATGGTTCCACCTCCCGATCAGTGCTTGTGCCAGCTCGTCCATGCGGAAATAGTCGCGCGCGATGTCGATGCCGCGTGCGCGCAGGGCGCGAACCAGCTGCGTCGCCTGCGGCAGGTTTAGCCCCATCTTTAGCAGCGCCTCGCTGTGCGAAAACACCTGCTCCGGCGTGTCGGCCATAAAGAGCGCGCCTTGATCGAGCACCGCGATGCGGTCGGCATACATTGCTACGTCGTCCATCGAATGGGAAACCATTACGATGCCGGTGCCGAACTCGCCGCGCAGGGATTCAATCAACGAGAGGATCTCGCGCCGTCCGCGCGGGTCAAGCCCCGCCATGGGTTCGTCCAGCACAAGGTATTTCGGGCGCATTGCTAAAATACCCGCCAGAGCCGCGCGGCGTTTTTCGCCGCCGGAGAGTTCAAATGGCGATTTTTCTGAAAACGCATCGGGATCAAGCCCGACGAGCCTGAGCGCTTCGGTAACGCGCGTTGCGATCTCTGCTTCTTCCAAACCCATGTTTTTTGGGCCGAAGGCGACATCCCGCGCAACGGTCTCTTCGAATAGCTGATATTCCGGGTATTGAAAGACCATGCCCACCAGCGAACGAATCTGTTTTCGCACCTTTTTCTCGCGCGTATCCAGACCATCCACAAGAATGCTGCCTAAAGTCGGCTGCAGCAGCCCGTTGAAATGCTGAATCAGGGTGCTCTTTCCCGACCCGGTGTGGCCGATGATGCCGAGAAATTCGCCGTCCTGAATGGTCAGCGAAATGTCCGAAAGCGCTGGGTAGGCCAGCTGGCTTCCGGGCATGTAGGTATGGCTGAGTTGAGTGATTTCGATTGGCATGGTTCTATCCTTATCTATATAACATTGAATCTCAATGTCTCTTGCTTTGAAACAGGGGAGCGAGTCGCTCGCTTATGCACCCAGCGCATGGCAAATTTCGTCTGCCAGCGCGTCGCAGCTCATCGCCTCAAGCGAAACCGGCAGCCCCGCCGCAATCAGCTCATCTCTGAGCTTGACGAATGCGGGTGCGTCGAGCCGGCTTTCTTCCAGCAGCGCGCGCTCATTGAAGACTTCCCTTGGCGTGCCTTCCATGACGAGCCGCCCTTCGGAGAGGACGAAAACGCGATCCGCACCCAGCGCTTCCTCCATAAACTGCGTGATCATCACCACGGTCATGCCGCGCTCGCGGTTGAGTTTCCGCACGGTGGAGAGCACCTCCTCGCGCCCGCGCGGATCGAGCATGGCGGTGGCTTCGTCCAGCACCAGTACCTCGGGCTGCATGGCGAGCAGTCCCGCGATGGCAACGCGCTGCTTTTGTCCGCCGGAGAGCGCGTGGCTCGCCTTTTCGGCATATGCGCTCATCTCAACTTCCTGCAGGGCAGCGCCCACGCGCACGCGGATCTCCGCCGGAGGCACGCCGAGGTTTTCCGGGCCAAAGCCCACGTCTTCTTCGACGATGGTGGTGACGAGCTGGTTGTCCGGGTTTTGAAACACCATGCCCACACGGCGGCGAATTTCCAAAAGATTCTTTTCCTCACGCGTGTCCATTCCTTCTACGGTGACCTTGCCTTCCGCAGGGAGCAGGAGCGCGTTGAGCATCTTGCAAAGCGTGCTCTTGCCGGAGCCGTTGTGGCCGACGATGGCGACCACCTCGCCTTTCTGAATGGAGAGGCTGATGTTTCTCAGCGCGGCTTTTTCCGAGCCAACGTATTGAAACCCGACGTTGACGATTTCGATGAGTGCGTTCGGGGTCATTTCTGTTTACTCCTGTCCTGCCGCACATTTGCGTGCTGTTGTGGTCAATACACGCAATGTGATAAAATAAAGCTCCGAATGACACAGAAAATTTGTGCTCATCGGGCAAAAGGGCAATTCAGTATAGCAAATACAGCCGCATCTTACAAGGGTTAACACCCGTTGACGCGGCTTCGCCGCTTGTGCGGCAGGGAGCGAACGCATGAAAACACTCTTACAAAACGCGCGCTGCATCGTCACCTGTGACGACAACGACACGATCCTGCGCGGCGCGGATGTTCTGATGCAGGACGGCGTGATCGAGAGCATCGGCAATCTAGGCGACGTTGCGGCGGACGAGATCGTCGACGCAAGCAGGCTCATCCTCTATCCGGGGCTGATCAACACGCACCATCACCTGTATCAATACTTCACGCGAAACCTGCGTCATGTGCAGAATCTGGAGCTGTTTGACTGGCTCACCGCGCTCTACGACATCTGGGCGCATTTGAACGCGGACACCGTTCGGCTCAGCTCGCTCTCCGGCATGGGCGAACTCATGAGATACGGCTGCACCACCTGTTTTGATCATCACTATGTGTTTCCCAACGGCGCGGGAGATCTGCTCGCGGCGCAGTTTGAAGCGGCGCAATCGCTCGGCATCCGCATGGTCAGCTCACGCGGCAGCATGAGCCTGTCTCGCAAGGACGGGGGACTGCCGCCGGATTCCGTCGTGCAGACCACAGACGAGATTCTGCGCGACAGCCAAATCGCCATCGAGCGCTATCACGACGCATCCGATTTTTCCATGCGGCAGGTGGTGCTTGCTCCCTGCTCGCCGTTTTCTGTGACGGCGGATCTGATGAAACAGAGCGCAAAGCTCGCGCGCGGCTATGGGGTCAAACTCCATACACACCTGTGTGAAACCAAGGACGAGGAGCGCTTTACGAAGAATACGCGCGGCATGCGCCCGCTGGCTTATATGGAGAGTGTGGATTTCGTCGGCAGCGATGTGTTCTATGCGCACGGCATCTATTTTAACGATGAAGAACTGCAACTTTTAGCCGATACCGGCACAGGCGTTGCGCACTGCCCGTGCTCGAATATGAAGCTCAGCTCCGGCGTGGCGCGGATTCCCGATATGCTCCGTCTCGGCGTACCGGTGGGGCTCGCGGTGGACGGCAGCGCAAGCAACGACGCCTCCAACCTGATGGAGGAGATGCGCGCGGCCTATCTCATGCACCGCCTGCGCTACGGGGCAGAGGCGCCAAGCGGATACGACCTGCTCAGGATGGCGACGCGCGGCAGCGCGCGGCTGCTCGGGCGCAGCAAGCTCGGGCAGATTGCGCCGGGCTGCGCCGCGGACCTGTTCGCAATTCGTTATGACCGCCTCGAGATGGCGGGGGCGGAGCGGGACGAGGCGAATCTCTTTGGCACGGTGGGCTATCATCTGCCTGCGGACGCGGTTTGGGTTGGCGGAAATCGCACGGTCAAAGACGGCGCGCTCCTGCACATAGACGAGGATAGAACGGCTGCACAGAGCAGGGCGGAAATCGACCGCTTGCTCAAATCCGCGGCTGTAACATAAGGAGGGTCTATTGGAAGACTTACAACAAAGCAAGAAGAAGTTCACCGTGCGCGATCTGGTGCGCGCGGCAATCATCGCGGCGGTTTACGCGCTGCTGACGATTTTCCTTGCGCCCATCTCGTCCGGCTTGGTCCAGTGCCGCGTGTCGGAAGCCATGAGCATACTGCCGTATTTCACCTTCTCCGCCGTGCCGGGGCTGTTCATCGGCTGTGTGATTGCAAACCTGCTCGTCGGCGCGCCGATCTATGATGTACTCTTTGGCAGCCTTGCGACGCTTCTTGCGGCGTATATTACGTATGCGATGCGCAAGCACGTCTCGAAGTATCTGGCGCCGCTGCCATCGGTTGTCGTCAATGCTCTCGTCGTTGGCTGGCTGCTGGTGTATGTATATGAAGTGGGCGTTCCTTTCTGGGTCGCGGCGGGCTATGTCGCCATCGGCCAGGCGATCGCTTGTTTCGCACTGGGGATTCCGCTGTTGAAGCTGCTGGAGCGCTTTGGCGGCAAGCTCTTTGG
>DNFZ01000160.1 GCA_003486785.1 Clostridiales bacterium
CGTGCGGCACGCGCCCGTCGATGATAAACGCGCGCTTTGCGCCCTTCTCCACCGCGTGCATGCAGCATTGGAGCTTGGGAATCATCCCGCCCGTGACCACACCGCTCTCCTGCAGCTGCGGAATATCCGCAAGCGACAGCCGGGGAATCAGGCTCTTTGCGTTGTTGGAATCGGTCAGAACACCCACGGTGTCCGTCATGTTGATGAGGCTCTCCGCCTCCAGCGCGCCCGCGATATACGCCGCGGCGGTGTCCGCGTTGATGTTGTACACGTTTCCCTGTTTATCGCAGCCGACGGTGGAGACGACGGGGATATAGCCCTTTTCGAGCAGGTCCTTGATGGGTTCCGGGTGGATGGCGACGATCTCGCCGACAAAGCCCAGCGCTTCGTCGAGCATCTGCGCCTCGATGAGGTGCCCATCCATGCCGCTGATGCCCACGGCTCTGCCGCCGACGTTCTGGATCAGATTCACGAGGCCTTTGTTGACCTTGCCCGCGAGCACCATCTGCGCGATCTCGACGGTCTCTTTGTCCGTCACGCGCAGTCCGCCGACGAACACGCTCTCCTTGCCGAGCTTCTTGAGCGTCGCGCTGATCTCCGGCCCGCCGCCGTGGACGAGCACGATCTTCACGCCCACGAGGGTGAGGAGCACCACATCGCCCATGACCGCTTTTTTGAGCGCATCATCCTCCATGGCGCTGCCGCCGTATTTCACCACGACGGTCTTGCCATAGTAGTTCTGAATATAGGGCAGCGCCTGAATGAGAACCTCGGCGCGTGTAGAAATATCAATACTCATGTTAAGCAGCCTCCACAAGATTTTGCTTCGTCGTGCAAGACATCTTGGCTCATGTGCGGTAATCTCCGTTGATCTTCACGTAATCGTAGGTCAGGTCGCAGCCATACGCGGTGGCGGAGGCTTCGCCGTCGCCCAGCGTGATGTCGATCGTGATCTCTTTTTCGCTGAGCACCGTTTTGGCGTGCGCTTCGGAAAAATCCACGCCCATGCCGTTCTGGCAGACCGTGAGTGAACCGGCAAGCGAGGAGAACGACACGCCGACTTTGCTTACATCCGTCGGCACACCGGCGTAGCCCAGCGCGCAGAGCACGCGCCCCCAGTTTGCATCCGCGCCGAACATCGCGCACTTGACCAGCGGCGAGTTGATGACGGATTTACTCAGCTTCACGGCGGCGGCTTTGTCGGCAGCACCCGTGAGCTTGCAGATAATCAGCTTGGTTGCGCCCTCGCCGTCCGCGGCGATCGTGCGGCTAAGATACTGCGTGACCGCCGACAGCGCGGCGCAAAACGCTTCATAGTCCGCGCCAGTGCTCGTGATCTCCGCGTTGCCCGCCATGCCGTTGGCAAGAATCGTCACCATGTCGTTGGTGGAGGTATCCCCGTCTACGCTGACCATGTTGAAGCTATCGAGCGTGTCCGCACTCAAGGCTTGTTGCAGCATCGCGGGCGAGATGTTTGCGTCGGAGGTGATGAATCCCAGCATAGTCGCCATATTCGGCTGGATCATGCCGCTGCCTTTGGCGATCCCGCCGATGTGGCAGGTTTTGCCGCCGAGCGTGAATGAAAACGCAATCTCTTTTTTCATCAAATCCGTGGTCAAGATGGCTTCGGCTGCCGCGTTGCTGTCGTCGCCCAGCGCTGCAATCAAGGGCGCAATGCCGCTTGCGATGGGCTCGATGTCCAGCGTTTTTCCGATCACGCCCGTGGACGCAACCACGATGTCGGCGGCGGGAATCTTCAGCGCTTGACCCAACAGGTCGCACATCTGCGTCGCAATCTCGACGCCGTTTGCGTTACAGGTGTTGGCGTTGCCGCTGTTGCAGATGATGGCGCTTGCATATCCGTCGGCGACGTTCGCCTTGGTGACCGCAATCGGCGCGCCCTGCACGAGGTTTTGTGTGTAAACGCAGGCACAGGCGGCTTTGACTTCGCTATAGATCAGCGCGAGGTCCTTTTTGCTCTTGTTTTTGCGGATGCCGCAGTAAACCCCAGCGGCGGTGTATCCTTTCGCGGCGCAAACGCCGCCGTCAACTTGCTTCATTCTATTGCCCTTTCAAAAACGCCTCGCTCCAAGGCGCGGTTGTTATTTACCCAGCGTCAGCCCTGCGTATGGGTCTGCGCCGATGAGGATATTCATGAGCTGAATTGCGGCACCGGAAGCCCCCTTGCCGAGGTTGTCAAAGCGGGCAAGCAGTGTGATCCGCTCCTCGTTTCCGGCGACGGAGATATCCATGCCGTCAAGGTCCTTGAGTTTGCCGCTGGCAAGATAGCCGTGCTCGTCCATCGCCTCGCAGTAGCGCACCATGGGGCCCGCGTAGCGCGCGCGGTAGAGGTCGCGAATGTCCTTGACGGAATAACCGTAGCTGAGCTGCTCGCGGAACACCGAGAGCACCGTGAGCATGCCGTTGAAGTAGTCTGCAACGACGGGGAAGAAAGCGGGCGCGTGATCCAGCCCGCTGTAGTGCTGCATCTCGTTGAGGTGCTTGTGCTGTTGCCCCAATGCATAGAGGCGCGGGGATTTTAAGAGCACGTCGCGATAGTCCGACTCATATTGTGCGATCATCTTGTGCCCGCCGCCGCTGTAGCCTGTAAGCGAGGTGCAGCTCAGTAGCGCGTCTTTTTTGAGGATGCCCGCGGCGATGAGCGGAGCGGTCAGCGCGAGAAACCCGCTCGCGTGGCAGCCGGGGACGCTCACGCGTGTTGCTCCTTCTATCTGATCCCATCCGCCGTCCCAGGCCTCCGGCAGGCCGTAGACCCAGCCGTCTGCGATGCGGTGCGCGGTGGAAGGGTCGATGATGCGCACATGTTTTTCTTCGACCATATCGCAGGCTTCGAGAGCCGCGTCCTCCGGCAGGCAGAGAATCGCCACATCGCAGCTGTTGAGCAGCTCTTTTCGCAAGGCGGGATTCTTGCGCTCCCGCTCCGGAAGCGTGAGCATGCTTAAATCCGCACGGTGGGACAAGCGGTCGTAGATCCGCAATCCCGTGGTTCCCTCTTTGCCGTCGATAAATACTTTCGTCATCTTAACATCGTCTCCCAACTCTGGTTCCTAACCGCGAAAGCTGTCATTATTTCAGAACCGTCTCCCGAATATTCTGTATCTGCGCGGCGACCGACTCCGGCGAGGTGCCTCCCACGGAGATGCGGCTTTTCACGCAGGTGTCGAGGCTGACCGCTTCGTAAATGTCGTTGTCAAACAATTCGCTCATCGCCTGATAATCCGCAATTGGCAGGCTTTCGAGCGTATGATGATTTGCGATGCAGTGGGCAACGAGCTGCCCCGTGATCTTGTAGGCGGTGCGAAACGGCATGCCCTTTTTCACGAGATAGTCCGCCGCGTCCGTGGCGTTGATGAATCCTTCCGCCGCAGCCTTTCGCATATTCTCCGGCTTGACGGTCATGGTGGCGATCATCGGCGCGAATACCGCAAGACACATCTTAGCGGTGTCGATCGCGTCAAAGATCGCTTCCTTGTCCTCCTGCAAATCTTTGTTGTAGGCAAGGGGCAACCCCTTCATCATGGTCAAGAGCGCAATCAGGTCTCCAAACACCCGCCCCGTCTTGCCGCGCACCAGCTCTGCCATGTCGCTGTTCTTCTTTTGCGGCATAATGGAGCTGCCGGTGGAAAACGCGTCCGCAAGCTCGACAAACCGAAACTCCCAGCTCGTCCAGAGGATGATCTCCTCGGAAAAGCGGGAAAGGTGCGTCATGAGCATGCTGATGGCAGAGGCCAGCTCCACGCAGAAGTCGCGATCTGCCACCGCGTCCACAGAGTTGGGCGCGGTTCCCGCAAAGCCGAGCGCTTTTGCGGTCATGCCGCGGTCGATGCTGTAGGTCGTCCCCGCAAACGCGCATGCGCCGAGCGGGCAGAGGTTCATATTGTCTTGCGCGTTGCTCAGGCGAGAGATATCGCGCGAGAGCATGAACGCATAGGCCAAAATCCAGTGCCCGAAGGTGACGGGCTGCGCGCGTTGCAGGTGGGTGTATCCCGGCATCACTGTCTCTTTGTGCTGTTCTGCCACATCCGCAATCGCCGCGATCAACGTTTTTGTGAGGTTAACCAGCTCGACAATCTCTTTTTTGAGCGTGAGCCGCAGATCGAGCGCGACCTGATCGTTTCTGCTTCTGGCGGTATGCAGCTTTTTGCCGTCGTCGCCGATGCGGCGGGTGAGTTCGAACTCGACAAACGAATGGATGTCCTCTGCAAGCGGGTCGATCTTAACAAGCCCGCACTTCAGATCGTTGAGAATGCCCTCCAACCCCAGAAGGATGTTGTCCACACTCTCCTGCGGGAGGATGCCGGTGCTGCCTAGCATGGCGGCGTGCGCCATGCTGCCCGTGATGTCCTCTTCCACCATGCGCGCATCAAACGCGATGGAGCGGTTGAATGCATCCGCCAGCGCGGCGCTTGCGCCTGTTGTTCTGCCTGCCCAGAGTTTTTCCATGCTATGTCACCCTCGTTTGCAATGCTTCCTGTTCATTTTTTGTCGCGTAACAGGGAGCGAATTTGGGGAACGAGGGGCTATCCAGAAATGGAAGCCCCTCGTGCGTTTTGGTTGAGAAAAAGAAGCCTCGCTTGTGTGTTTCTTCGCGGGCGGATGATATCCGCCCCTACAAAGGCGAAAGAAACGGCGTTCAAGTACTATTTTGCAACGAACTCGGAAATATACGTTTCTCCAACGATTGATTTTGCGCGATCTTTGTAGGGGAGGATATCATCCTCCCGCGCGCAATAAACCAACGGATGTTGCAGAGCGTTCAATTTGCGTGGCGCTTCCGGGCTACTCCTTCTAGTTACTTGAAGAGCCCGGAGAGCACAGACTTCTTCTTGTTCTTCTCCTGCACCATGGCGCTAACCTTGGTGGGCAGGCCGTAGAGGTTGATGAAGCCTTCCGCGTCCTTCTGGTTATAGTCGCTCTCGCCGAAGGTGGCGATGGCTTCCGAATAGAGGCTGTACGGGCTCTCGATGCCGGCCTTGATGATGTTGCCCTTGTAGAGCTTGAGCTTCACCGTGCCGGTTACGTTTTCCTGCGTCTTGTCGACAAACGCCGCGAGCGCCTCGCGCAGCGGGGAGAACCAGAGGCCATTGTAGACGAGCTCGGCATAGGTGATGGCGAGCTCCGCTTTCTTATGCGCGGTGAGCTTGTCGAGCGTGATTGTCTCCAGCGCCTCGTGCGCCTTGTAGAGGATCGCGCCGCCGGGGGTCTCGTATACGCCGCGGCATTTGATGCCGACAAGCCGGTTTTCCACGATGTCGAGCAGGCCGATGCCGTTTGCTCCGCCGACCTCGTTGAGCGCGTAAATGATATTCTTTGCGCTCATCTTCTTGCCGTCGAGCGAGACGGGCACGCCTTTTTCAAACCCGATGGTCACATAGGCGGGCTTGTCCGGCGCCTGCTCCGGGCTGACGCACATCTCCAGGAAGCCGTCCTTCTGGTAGAGCGGCTCGTTTGCCGGATCTTCCAGATCCAGACCCTCATGGGAGAGGTGCCAGAGGTTTTTATCCTTAGAGTAGTTGGTCTCACGGCTGATGTTGAGGGGGATGTCGTGCGCCTCGGCATAGTCGATCTCGTCCTCGCGGCTCTTGAGCTCCCATTCGCGCCACGGGGCGATAACTTTCATGTTCGGCGCGAAATACTTGATGGCAAGCTCAAAGCGCACCTGGTCGTTGCNNCGTTGCCCTTGCCGGTGCATCCGTGCGCGATTGCGTCCGCGCCCTCTTTGAGCGCGATTTCGGCGATGCGCTGGGCGATGACCGGGCGGGCAAACGCCGTGCCGAGCAGATACTCTTCATAGATTGCCCCTGCCTTCATGGTGGGAATGATGAAGTCATCTACAAACTCCGTGGTGAGGTCCTCTACATAGAGCTTGCTGGCGCCCGTCTTGAGCGCTTTTTGCTCCAGCCCGCTGAGCTCGCCCATGCCCTGGCCAACGTCGCCCGCGACGGCGATGACTTCGCAACCGGCATAGTTTTCCTTGAGCCACGGGATGATGACGGATGTATCCAGCCCACCGGAATAGGCTAAAACGATCTTCTTGATGTTTGACATGGTGCTCGCCTCCAATTGGTGAATTGCATATATATTAATAAATATAGCATAAATAGTCAAGCACTATTTTTGAAATTGTGAGGATTTATTTAATAAAAGTCATAATCGAGTGTAAGTAGTCTGAATAATATACAGTATTATGCATATTATTCATGTTCGCGGCATTGATTGGGGCAATCTTGAAGTGCTAAAATGAATAAACCGCCCTGCGACACGCGCAAGACGGTACGAAACGGCGCTATTGCGCCGCAGGAGAGAGCAAAGGGTTAGACGCAAGCCGCGATCGGGCACCAGGCTCTGCGCGGCGTGATGCGCCTACGGCAGATTTCGTCGCGGAACGCGTAGCGCTCGGCGGTGAGAAACGAGAAGCGGTAAGGCGCGCGCGTGTGCTCTTGCCGCGCTTCGGATACGGCGATGAGCTGCGTCATAGCGCCGAGGCAGGCGCTATAGGCAAAGCGCACATCCCGTGCAAGCGTGCAGTCCGCCGCGCGATAGTCCCGCTTCATACGGTAGACTTCTTTCGCCACTTCGCGCGCGCTGCCGCAGGATGCAAAGGTGTGGTTTGGCAGCGCGCATTCTTGCTGCGTATAATGCGTGCGGAAGTAGTCGTTGAGCCGCAGCTCATATGCGCCGTGCTCCTTCAAGCCGGGACGGAACTCCGGCGTATGCGCGAAGGTGAAGTAATCCGTCAGATAGTGGCACAGGATGCCGAGGCGTAGCGCGTACTCCGGCGGAAGCTGTTCGCCCTTCGTGACGGGTTGCCCCGCAAGGGTCTCGGTGAAAATATGGATCTCGCGCTGGCATTTCAGCGTGAAGTGTGGATTTAAAATCAGCTCCGGCAAATAGTCCGGTAGCATGTTTCCAAGTACAAACAGTTCACGGTCGAGTTTGACGCCTTGCGCGGAGAGCGCTTCGTACAGCAGATGCCCCATGGCATGGTGGGAGGCTGATTTCATGTCTTCTCCATTTCTTCTTTTCTAGACTTTTCTCTTTT
>DNFZ01000157.1 GCA_003486785.1 Clostridiales bacterium
CTCAGCCCATCGACAAACCTTGTCGGTGGGTATTTTTTTGCAAAAAAAAGTGAGATAACCAAAAGGAAAAGAGGCGGAAATGTCGAATAATATAGTAAGAAAACACAAGGAGAAACGGCATGCTGAAGCGCAAGGAGGCGGAACAAATGCAGCTGGAATTGGTGACATATGACCTTCTGGTGAGGCCAGATCACCTGTTGAGAAAGATCGACGCCGTGATCGATTTCTCGTTTATCCACGATCTTTGCGCGCCGCTGTACTGCGCGGACAATGGTAGACCCGCGATCGATCCGGAGATTTTGTTCCGGATGCTGTTTGTAGGCTACTTGTACGGCATCCGCAGCGAAGTGCGCCTTTGCGAAGAGATTCAGGACAACATGGCCTATCGATGGTTTTGTGGCTTGGGTTTAACGGAGAAGGTGCCGGATCATGCGACAATCAGCGTGAATCGGAAGCGACGGTTTCGCAACAATGATATCGCGGAGCAGATCTTTCAGGAGATATTGAACCAGGCGCAAGAAAAAGGGCTCGTCGGCGGCAAGATATTGTACACCGACAGCACGCACGTTAAGGCGCTCGCGAACAAACACAAGAAGGTCACTGTAATCGTCACGCGCACGCCCAAAACATATATCCGCGAGCTCGACGCGGCGGTCGCCGAGGAACGCAAGAGAATTGGCAAGAAGAAGTTCGACGACAAGAACGATCCACCATCGACAGGGAAGATTCAGCAGAGCAAGTCCGATCCCGACAGCGGACAACTGCACAAAGAGGGTAAACCAGACGGATTTCACTACAGCGAACACAGAACGGTCGATAGCAGACACAATATCATCGTCAACACGCACATCACTCCTGCGAATGTCAACGACACCGACGCAATCCCTGTGATTCTACAGCAGATTCAGAAACGACTTGGACATCTTCCGTTCTACATGGGGCTTGACGCTGGATATCACAACGCACCGGTCGCACACCAACTCAGAAGCAATAACATTCAGCCCGTTTTAGGTTATCGCCGACACACGCACGCGCATGGCACATACGGCAAGTTTCGATTCCGCTACGATCCCGCGCTCGACTGCTATATCTGCCCGCAAGGCTGCCTGCTGAGGCACACGACCACAACCCGCGAAGGCTTTCGCCAATACTGTTGCGACACCAGAACCTGTCAAGCCTGTCCAAAGAAGGCAGAGTGTTTCGGAGCAAGCAGTAAGCGAAAGATGGTGACGCGGCATGTATGGCAGGATGATCTGGATCAGGCGGACGCCTTTACGAAAACTCCGGCGGGAAAGAACCTCTACGCCTGGAGAAAACAAACGATTGAACGATCTTTCGCGGATGCTAAACAGCTCCACGGCTTTCGCTATGCCCGCATGCGCGGCAATGCCAACATGCGTGAGCAATCCTTCCTCACCGCCGCTGTTCAGAACATGAAGAAAATGGCTTCCCTGCTCTGGAAGCCACTCTTGCGTTCGTTTCGTTCTCTTGCATATATATTGTTTCCAGTGTGGCAAACCCCATGTCTCTCTTGAAACATGGGGTTTGACGATGGGCTGAGATTCGTTTGCACGAATCTCTTTTTTGTTTTGAATTATCTCACAGCGTCGCCAGCATGACCGCTTTGATCGTGTGCATGCGGTTTTCCGCCTCGTCGAAGACCACCGACTGCTCTCCGGAGAAAACGTCGTCGGACACTTCCATGCTGTCTCTATTAAACTTTGCACCCATCTCCTTGCCGATGGTGGTGTTCAGGTCGTGGAACGCGGGCAGGCAGTGCATGAAGATCGCGGTGGGTTTCGCCGCCGCCATGACCTTTGCGTTCACCTGATAGGGAGATAGCTCCTTGATGCGCTGCTCCCAAATCTCCATGGGTTCGCCCATCGAAACCCAAACGTCGGTATAGATCACGTCCGCGTCCTTGACGCCCTCGAGGATATCCTCGGTTTGCGTGACGCTGCCGCCGCTCGCCTTGGCGAGCTCTTTGCAGGTGTTGGTCAGCTCCTCGCTCGGCCAGTACGCCTTCGGCGCGCAGGCGACAAAATCGAGCCCCATCTTCGCGCTGCCGACCATCAAGGAATTACCCATGTTGAACCGCGCGTCGCCGCAATACGCCATCTTGATGCCCTTGAGTTTGCCGGACTTCTCCTGAATCGTCAACAGATCCGCGAGGATCTGCGTCGGATGAAACTCGGTGGTGAGTCCGTTCCAAACNNGGTATTCGATGCCGTCATACATACGTCCGAGCACCTGTGCGGTGTCCGAAATGCTCTCCTTTTTACCGATCTGCGAGCCGGAAGGATCGAGATAGGTCGCGTGCATGCCCAGGTCGAACGCCGCGACCTCAAAGGCGCATCGGGTGCGCGTGCTGGCTTTTTCGAAAANNGCAGCGTGTCGTGCGGGATGCCCGCTTTCTTCTTCGCCTTGAGCTCTGCCGAGAGCGCGAGTAAATCCGCGATTTCGTCCGGCGTGAAGTCGAGTAGCTTGAGAAAGCTCTTGCCTTTCAGGTTCATGTCCTTCGCCTCCTGTGTGTATTTTGGTTAATTTGTACTCAAAATTTTTTTCTAGTGTCTGGTTTCGTGCACTTGTTAATATGCGCTTAATATCGCTTTCAGAATCGCAAGCCCCGCGTCGATCTCGTCTTTCGTAATCGTCAGCGGCGGCATGAGGCGGATGGTGTCCGCGCCCGCCGTCAGCGCGAGCAGCCCGTTCTCCACAAGCTTGCCGACGGCTTCCCGATGCGAACAGCTCACCCCGATGCCGATCATCAGGCCAAGCCCGCGCACGCTGGTGACAACGGGTAAATTCCAGCCTGCGACCGTCTCGCGGATGTACGCGCCTTTTTGCGTGACTTCGCCGAGGAAGTCCGGGGTCAACTCGGCGAGTACCGCATTTGCGCCTGCCGCGCAGATCGGGTTGCCGCCAAAGGTGGTCGCGTGCGTGCCTGCCGAGAGGGTAGCCGCGCAGCTCTTTGCCGCGAGTACGCCGCCGAACGGCAGCCCCGCCGCGACCCCCTTGGCGAACGTGACAGCGTCAGGCGTGATGCCGTACTGCTGAAAACAGAACAGCGAGCCCGTTCTGCCGATGCCGGTCTGCACCTCGTCGATCAATAGAAGAATATCGCGCGATTTGCAGAAGTGAGCTACTTCCTGCACAAACGCCGCATCCAGCGGCAGCACGCCGCCCTCGCCTTGAATCAGCTCCATCATCACCGCGCAGACGGTGCCGCTCATGCAAGCGGATTTTACGCAGGCAACATCGTTCGGCTCCGCATGGACAAACCCTTCTGTAAATGGAAAAAAGTAATTGTGAAACACATCCTGCCCCGTTGCGGCGAGGGTTGTGATCGTCCGCCCGTGGAAGGAATGGTAGAGGGTGACGATCTGGCTCCTGCCCGCGCCGTATTTGTCGAACGAATACTTGCGCGCGAGTTTGATCGCGCCCTCGTTCGCCTCCGCGCCGGAGTTAGAGAAAAACACGCCCTGCATGCCCGTACGCTCAACGAGCGTCTTGGCGGCGGTCGCGGCAGGTTCGGTGTAGAAAAGGTTTGACACATGCGGGAGCTTTTTCGCCTGCGCGGTGATGGCAGAAAGCCAGCTTTCGTTGCCGCAGCCGAGTGAGCACACGCCGATGCCGCTGGCAAAGTCGATATATGGTTTCTGGTCAAAATCCCACAGCGTCGCGTTCTCTCCGTGCTCCAGCGCAACGGGAAAGCGCTTGTAGGTGCCGAGGATATGTTCGTCGGTGAGCTGCATCACATCCTGATTGGTCATATGTTCTCCTTTTTGGCTTGTCAGCCATTTGCGCGTGTCCTGTTAAGCCGTCACCATGGTGCCGATGCCTTCGTCCGTCAGCATCTCGATGAGGATCGCGTGCGGCACGCGACCATCGATGATAAACGCGCGGTTTGCGCCTTTTTCCACCGCGTGCGCGCAGCATGCGAGCTTTGGTATCATACCCCCCGTGATCACGCCACTCTCCTGCAGCTTGGGAATCTCGTTGAGCGACAGGCGGGGTATGAGCGTTTGCGGATCGCTTGCATCCTGCAAAACACCTGTGGTGTCCGTCATGTTGATGAGGCTCTCCGCCTGCAGCGCGCCCGCGATGTAGGCTGCCGCTGTGTCCGCGTTGATGTTATAGACATTGCCCGCCTTGTCGCAGCCGATGGTGGAGACGACGGGGATATAGCCCTTTTCGAGCAGGTC
>DNFZ01000237.1 GCA_003486785.1 Clostridiales bacterium
AACTGAAGAGATCACCCCGGGGCTGAATTTCATCCGCGCCATCATCGAGGCCGACATCAGGGCCGGCAAGAGCGGAGGCCGCGTCCACACGCGCTTCCCGCCCGACCCCAACGGCTACCTGCACATCGGCCACGCGAAAGCCCTCGCCATCGATTTTGGCATGGCGGAGCGTTTCGGCGGCATCTGCAATCTGCGCTTTGACGACACGAACCCCACCAAAGAGGACGTGGAATACGTCGATGCGATTCAGGCCGACATTCAGTGGCTTGGGTTCCGCTGGAACGAAGTCCTGTTCGGCTCTTCCTACTTTGACCAGTGCTACGACCTCGCCGTCAAGCTCATCCAAAAAGGCGTCGCCTATGTGGACGAGCTGACAAAGGACGAGATGCGCGCCTATCGCGGCACGCTGACTCAGCCGGGCAAAAACAGCCCGTACCGCGACCGTCCTGTGGCGGAAAACCTTGACCTGTTTGAGCGGATGCGCGCGGGCGAGTTTGCGGACGGAACAAAAACCCTCCGCGCGAAGATCGACATGGCGTCGCCGAACATCAACATGCGCGATCCCGCGCTGTATCGCATCAAGCATGTAAGCCATCATCAGACGGGCGACAAGTGGTGCATCTACCCGATGTACGACTATGCCCATCCGATTCAGGACGCAATCGAAGGTGTAACGCATTCGCTCTGCTCGCTGGAATATGAGGCGCACCGCCCGCTGTACGACTGGGTGATCACAGCGTGCGAATTTTCGCCCAAACCGCGTCAGATCGAGTTTGCGCGCCTGAACATCACGGACACGATCATGAGCAAGCGGTATCTGCGCCGCCTCGTGGAAGAAGGGTTCGTCTCCGGTTGGGATGATCCGCGGATGCCGACGCTCTGCGGTATGCGCCGCCGCGGCTACACCGCGCTCGCCATTCGAGATTTCCTCGACCGCATCGGCGTCTCCAAGGCGGACAGCGTCGTAGACGCCGCCATGCTGGAGCACTGCGTGCGCGAGGACCTCAACGACCACGCCGCCCGCAGGATGGCTGTGCTCGACCCCGTGCTCGTGGAGATCGAGAACTGGGACGAGGGCAAGGTGGAGGAGATCGAGCTCGAGAACCACCCGAACCATCCCGAGATGGGCACGCGCAAGGTCAAGCTCGGCAAGCGCGTCTATATTGAACGCAGCGACTTTGCCGAGGTGCCGCCGAACAAGTTCTTCCGCCTCAAGCCGGAGGGCGAGGTGCGCCTCAAGAGCGCGTATATCATCAAATGCGTGCGCTGGGAAAAGGACGCGGCGGGCAACATCACGAAGATCGTTTGCACCTACGATCCGGCGAGCCACAGCGGAGAGGCAGCGCGCAAGGTCAAGGGCACGCTGCACTGGGTCAACGCGGACGATGCGATCGCGGCGGAATTCCGGCTCTACGATACGCTCATGAAGAGCGACTCTGCCGCGGCGGACGACGCGGAGGAAGAGGAAGAAGCAATCGAGAAGGACTTCATCGACAAGCTCAACCCCGATTCGCTCGTGACGATGAAGGGCTTCGTCGAGCCCGCGCTCAAAGACGCCGCAGCGGGGGAACACTATCAGTTCCTGCGTGAAGGGTATTTCTGCGCGGATCTGACGACCACGCCCGAAGCTCCGGTCTTCAACCGCACGGTAGGCTTGAAAGACAGCTACAAAGCATAATCACTAATAAAATCTTTTGCTTACTTTTCTATTAGAAAAGTAAGATTTAGGAGAAATCAATCATGGTTCGAACCCGATTTGCCCCGTCGCCGACGGGCTATATGCATCTGGGCAACCTGCGCAGCGCGCTCTATACCTATCTCTACGCAAAGAAGCACGCTGGCAAGTTCATCCTCCGCATTGAGGACACCGACCAGAGCCGCTATGTCGAGGGCGCGGTGGACGTGGTCTACAACACCCTGCGCGACATCGGCATGCAGTGGGACGAGGGCCCGGACGTCGGCGGCGACTATGGCCCGTATATCCAGAGCGAGCGCAAAGCCATGTATTTGCCGTATGCCGAGCAGCTGGTGAAATCCGGCAAGGCGTACTATTGCTTCTGCACGAATGAGGAGCTGGACGAACGCCGCGAGAAAGCATCCGCGCAGGGCGAAGTCTGGAAATATGACAAGCACTGCCTGCATCTTTCCCCCGACGAGGTGCAAAAGCGCATCGCGGCCGGCGAACCCTACGTGATTCGCCAGAACGTGCCGCTCACGGGCGAAGCATCGTTTGACGACGTGCTCTACGGGCATATCACGGTCGATTGCGCGGAGCTTGACGACATGGTGCTCATCAAGGCGGACGGCATGCCGACGTATAACTTCGCGAACGTGATCGACGACCACACCATGGCGATCACCCACGTCATGCGCGGCAACGAATACCTCTCCAGCACACCGAAATACAACCTTTTGTATGAAGCGTTCGGCTGGGAGAAGCCCGTCTATATCCACATGACGCCGATCATGCGCGACGCGAGCCATAAGCTCAGCAAGCGCGACGGAGACGCGTATTTTGAGGATTATCTCAAGAAGGGTTACCTCAAGGAAGCGATTGTCAACTATGTTTCGCTGTTGGGTTGGAACCCCGGCGATGAGCGCGAATTTTTCACGCTGGATGAGCTCAAGGAGGCGTTTGACGTCACCGGCATGTCCAAATCTCCCGCGATCTTCGACGTGAACAAGCTCACGTGGATGAATGCGGAATACGTCCGCAAGCTCTCGCCGGAGGAATTCACGCGTCATGCCCTGCCGTACTATGAGCAGGCGGGCGTTGCGCATATGGATCACGACATCCTCTGCCGCATCCTCCAGCCGCGCACGGAGATCTTCTCGCAGATTCCCGATGTGGTTGATTTCCTAGCTCAACTGCCGGAATACGATGCGGAGCTCTTCACCAACAAAAAGAGCAAGACGGATTCGGTTGTATCCGCCGAGGTGCTGGATTTTGTGATTCCCGTGCTGGCGGCGCTGCCGGAGTGGACGGAGACCGTGCTGCACGAGACCCTGCTGGGTATGGCGGAAGCGCGTGGAATGAAAAACGGCACGCTGCTCTGGCCGGTGCGCATCTCGCTCGCGGGCAAGGTGGTGACCCCCGGCGGCGCCATCGAGATCGCGGCGCTCTTAGGCCGCGAAGAATCGTTTAGAAGATTGAATTTTGGAAGAAGCAAGATATAATTTCTTTTGATTCTTTTCTATCGAAAAAAGCAAGTAATGCTCAGAAAAAAAGTTCTTTTGCTTGCTTTTCTTTTAAGAAAAGCAAGAGAAAAGAAAAGGAGAATCTTTTATGAAACTTGGAGTGATTGGCCTGCCGAATGTCGGCAAGAGCACGCTCTTTAACGCAATCACGCAGGCGGGCGCGCAGGCCGCGAACTACCCGTTTTGCACCATCGAGCC
>DNFZ01000216.1 GCA_003486785.1 Clostridiales bacterium
GTTCGGCGGCGTCGTCGCCGTCAACAACCTCTCACTGGAGGTCAATCAGGGCGAGATCGTCGCGCTCATCGGCCCAAACGGCGCGGGTAAGACGACTGCGTTCAACTGCATCACGGGCATCTACGACCCCACGAACGGGCGAATCTCGTTCCACGGAAAAACAATCGTGGAAAACCACCCGCGCGGCAAGATGAAAAAGCTCTATGCGGGAGAAAACGCAAAGCAATACGTCCATGCGCGCACCGTGGACCCCACACCCGATCAGGTGACCAAGCTCGGCATCGCGCGGACGTTTCAGAACATCCGGCTCTGGAAGAGCATGACGGTGTTTGACAACGTGCTCACCGCAAAGCACATGCGCGCAAAGCACAACGTGTTTACCGCGGCGCTGCGCCTCTCCTACAAGGAGGAGAAACGCATGCGCGAGGAGACGGCTGCGCTCTTGGAGGAGCAAAACCTGCTGCAATACGCAAACGACCTGGCGGTGAGTCTGCCATACGGCCTGCAGCGGCGCTTAGAGATTGCGCGCGCGCTTGCGACCGACCCGAAGCTCTTGCTTCTGGACGAGCCTGCCGCGGGAATGAACCCGCAGGAGACGCAGGAGCTGGGCGAGTTCATCGTGCAGATCAAGAACAAATACGATTTGACCGTCTTCATGATCGAGCACCACATGGATCTGGTGATGCAGTTTTCGGACCGCATCTATGTCATCGACTTCGGCCGGCTCATCAGCAGCGGAACGCCCGCCGTCGTGCAGGCGGATCCGAAGGTCATCAACGCGTATCTGGGGGTGGCGGAATGAGCGATATCATTTTGAGCATCAAGGACCTCAAGGTCAACTATGGCGGCATCGAGGCCGTCAAAGGCATCAGTTTCGACGTACCCAAGGGCGATATCGTAACGCTTATCGGCGCAAACGGTGCGGGCAAAAGCTCTACCCTGCGCGCCATCGCAGGCCTTGTCAAGCCAAAGAGCGGCAGCATCGAGTTTGCGGGCGAAAGCTTGGCCGGTAAGGATACGACCGTGATCGTCAGCCGCGGCATTACGCTGGTGCCCGAAGGGCGACGAATCTTCCCCGACCTGACGGTGCTGGAAAACCTGCGCGTAGGCGCGTATATGCGAAAGGACGACATCACGCNNNNCTCTCCGGCGGAGAGCAGCAGATGCTTGCGGTCGGCCGCGCACTCATGAGCCGCCCGAAGCTCATGATGATGGACGAGCCGTCGCTTGGCTTGGCTCCGTTGATCGTGCGGGATATCTTCTCGATCATCAAGGAGATCAACAAGCGCGGGGTGACGATCCTGCTCATTGAGCAAAACGCCAACATGGCGCTCTCGACGGCGGATACGGGCTATGTGATGGAAACAGGGCGCATCACGATGATGGGACAAGGCAAGGAGCTGCTCACCAACGAGGCGGTCAAGGCGGCATATCTGGGAACCTGATTCCCGTAAACCATACAAAACGGCGGCTGCAATCAAACGCGGCCGCCTTTTGCATTGGGCGATTTTTTCGCTGCGTAAAAGCCATTCGCGCGCTGGCGGTTTACACATCGGCGCGCTGTTTATATTACTCACGCGCGCATACGACGCGCCGAAATCCGCCATTGACGCGGAATTCCCGACCGCATACAATGAAGGTAACAGTATTGATTCTCGCGTGAAGATGATTGCCGCGTGTGATTGCGGCGGCTAAGAATTTTGAGAGGCGCATGGCAACGATGCGTTGCGGATGGAACAGGCATGAACGCCAAAGTGAATTCCGGAGGCGGTGATCGTAGCTTGAAGAAAAAAACAGGCATTTTTTTATCGATCGTCCTGTGCGTAACCGTCATGGCGGCGGCAGGGTTCGCGCTGCTGCGGCGGCAACAAGCGCCTACGCCCTTTCCAGATGAGAACAGCAGAACGATTTCGGTCGTGATGGACGACAATTATCCGCCCTATATCTTTCGCAACGCGGAGGGAAAGCTCCAGGGCATTCTGGTTGATCAGTGGGCGCTCTGGAGCAAGAAGACCGGTATAGAAGCCGAGATTCATGCCATGGACTGGGCGGATGCGCTGGCGGGGATGCGCTCCGGACACTACGACGTGATCGACACCGTGTTTTTCAACGAGGAGCGCGATACCTGGCTGGATTTTTCCGCGCCATATGCGATCATAGACGTTCCGATCTTTCACAGCAATCAAATCGGCGGTATTTCGGACGCGGCATCCCTCTCCGGNNTCCGGCTTTATGGTCGCAGCCAAGGCGGGAGATGCGTGTATCCCGATTTTACGCGACGCGGGCGTTACGGACATCATAGAATATACGAGCTACGAGGCAGTCATTCGGGCGGCGCAGCAGGGCGAGATTGGCGTTTTCGTTGTGGACGAGCCCGCCGCGCTCTATTACATGTATCAAATGAACATCGTCAAAGACTTCAGCCGCAGCCAGTCGCTCTACTCCGGCCAGTTTCATCGCGCGGTGAAGAAAGGCGATGTGCAGACGCTTGCGTTAGTTAAAAGCGGTTTTTCGCAGATCTCTTCCGACGAACTCAACAGTATTAACGAGAAATGGTACGGGCGCGCGAGCACCTGGATCTATATCGGCTACTATCTGGAGTTTCTGCTTGTTGGCATCGCGCTTGTCGGCGCGGTGATTTTGTGGGTTTCGCTCTGGAACCAGCGCCTCAGAAGAGAGGTGCGTAAAAAGACGCAGGAGCTTCTGCACGAAAAGGAGCTGCTCAATATCACGCTCCAGTCGATTGGGGACGGCGTGGTGGCAACAGGGATCGACGGCGCGATCACGCTCCTCAACCCCACCGCGCGGCGCATGACCGGCTGGGAAGACGATGCGCTGGGGGAGAAGTTCACAACCGTGCTCCGGCTGATCAACGAGGAGACGGAGCAGCCGGTGAGCTCTCCGATCGAGCGGGTGCTGGAGACGGGCGAGATCGTCGGCCTTGCAAACCACACCGCGCTCGTGAACCGCATGGGCGAAAAGACGCCGATTGCCGACGGCGCAGCACCAATACGCGACGAAAACGGCACAATCTATGGCGTTGTGATGGTGTTTCGCGATGTGACGCAGGAAAAAGAGCAGCGCGAAAAGATCGAATACATCATGTCTCACGACTCCATGACGGGGCTTTACAACCGCTGGTATATGGAGGAAGAGCTCAGCCGTTACGATCACGAAGAAAAGGGCAGCTGCGCGCTGATTATGGGCGATCTCAACGGCCTCAAACTCGTCAACGACGCCTTCGGGCATTATGAGGGGGATCGGTTTATCCGCGAGATTGCGGCGATCTTAGAGAGCAGCAGCGGCCCGCATGACGTGGTCTGCCGCTGGGGCGGAGATGAGTTTCTCATCCTCATGCCGGGTGCGGGCGCAGCGGACGCCGAGCAGCTCATCGAGCGCATCCTTGCGCGCTGCAGTGAGAAGAGCGACGAGACGCTGCAGCTGAGCATCGCGCTTGGGTATGCGATCAAGAAAGAGCCCGGCGAGCGGATTCACGATGTGCTGCGCGAAGCGGAGCAGCTGACCTACCGGCGCAAGCTGATGATCGAAAAGAGTTTTCGAAGCAGCGTAATCAATGCGCTCTTAGCGACGCTCGCTGCCAAAAGCGAGGAGACGGAGGAGCACGCCGAGCGCTTGCAGCATTACTGCGGGCTGATCGGAAAAATCCTCGGCATCTCCACCAAAGAGCTGGATGAGATGTCGCTCTTTGCCATGCTGCATGATATCGGCAAGGTCGGCATCAACGACGCAATTTTGCAAAAACCCGGCGCGCTGTCGGACGAGGAATGGCTGGAGATGAAGAAGCATCCCGAGATTGGCTTTCGCATCGCGCAGAACAATGTCGATCTTGCGCCGATTTCGGAATATATCCTCTCGCATCATGAGCGGTGGGACGGAAGCGGCTATCCGCGCGGGCTCAGAGGGGAGGAGATTCCGGTTCTCGCGCGCATACTCGCGGTCGTAGACGCGTTTGATGCCATGACCAACGATCGCATCTACAGCAATCCCATCAGCCGCGAGGCTGCTGCAGAGGAGATTTTGCGCTGCGCCGGAACGCAGTTTGACCCGGTCATCGCGCGCTTGTTCGTCGAGCAGGTGCTGGGGCTGTAAACGCTAGGTTTGTATCAACAAGAACCCCGCCGGCGGCGGGGTTCTTGTACGTGTTGTGCTTTTTATTCCAGCTCGAAAGCGCCCGTGTAGAGCTGGTGGTATTTTCCGCCTTCTGCGATCAGGCGCGCATGGCTGCCGCGCTCAATGATGCGCCCGCTTTCCAGCACCATGATCACATCCGAGTTCTGCACCGTCGAGAGCCGGTGCGCGATGACGAACACCGTTCTGCCCTTCATCAGCGCATCCATACCGCGCTGTACGATGGCTTCCGTGCGCGTGTCGATGGATGAGGTTGCCTCGTCGAGAATCATCACAGGCGGGTCTGCGACCGCGGCGCGCGCGATGGCTAGCAATTGCCGCTGCCCTTGAGAGAGATTCGTGCCGTTGCCGGAGAGGAGTGTTTCGTAGCCCTCCGGCAGTCGCGTGATGAAGTCGTCCTCGCCCGCGAGCTTCGCTGCGGCGACGCACGCTTTGTCCGTCGCATCCAGCCTCCCGTAGCGGATGTTTTCCAGCACGGTACCGGTAAACAGGTTCGTGTCCTGCAGCACCATGCCGATGGCGCGCCGCAGGTCGGATTTTCGAATCCGGTTGATGTTGATGCCGTCGTAACGGATTTTTCCGTCCGCAATGTCATAAAAGCGGTTGAGCAGGTTGGTGATTGTGGTCTTGCCGGCACCCGTAGCGCCAACGAACGCAACCTTTTGCCCCGGCTCGGCAAACAGCGTGACCTCATGCAGCACGGGTTTGTCCGGATCATAGCCGAAGTCCACGCCCTGCAAACGCACATCGCCGGAGAGGCGCGTATAGCGCACCGTCCCGTCCGCCTGCGGCTGCTTCCAGGCCCAGAGACCTGTGCGCACCGCGCTCTCGGTGTGTTCGCCGTTCTGCTCGGTGACGTTAACGAGCGTAACGGTGCCGCTGTCCGCCTCTTGCTTTTCATCGAGCAACGCAAATATGCGGCCTGCCCCCGCGAGCCCCATGATCACCGCATTGAGCTGCTGCGACACCTGATTGATGTTGCCGGAGAACTGCCGCGTCATATTCAAGAAGGGAACCACGATGCTGATGCTCAGCGCAAGACCGGAGATGCTCAGATTTTGCGCCTTGCTTAACAGCAGCGCGCCGCCCGCCATCGCGACCAGCACGTAGATTAGGTTGCCGATGTTCATGATGATGGGAGCCAGAACGTTGGCAAAGGTGTTCGCCTGCTCCGAATCCTGAAAGAGCGCGTCGTTGACCGCGTCAAATCCCTTTTTCGCCTCGCTTTCGTGGCAAAACACCTTGATGACCTTTTGCCCCGCCATCATCTCTTCGATATAACCTTCGGTTATGCCGAGCGATTTTTGCTGCCGCTTGAAAAATCTGGCAGAGTTGCCACCGATCTTTTTCACGACAAGCAGCATAAAAGCCACGCCAAGCAGCACCACCAGCGTCATCCAGACGCTGTAGTAAAGCATGATCGAGAACAGCGTGAGCACCATAATGCCCGAACCAAGCAGCTGCGGCAGGCTTTGGGAGATGAGCTGGCGCAGCGTATCGGCATCGTTGGTATAGTGGCTCATGATGTCGCCATGCGCATGCGTGTCAAAATACTGCACGGGCAAGCCCTGCATGTGCCCAAAGAGCGTCACGCGCAGCTTCTTGAGCGCGCCCTGCGAGAGAACCGCCATTGCGCGCGTGTAGACGAAAGAGGTGATGAGCGAGACGAGATACAAAATTGCAAGCATCAAGGTCAGGCGCAGCACCTGCGGGCCGATCACGCCCCAGCCCGCGCCTGCGTTTTGTTCCAGCAGGGCGATGATGTTTTGCATGAAGACCGCGGGCAGCGCGGATACCGCCGCGGAAAACACGATGCAGAGTATCACGAGCGGCAGGGCGACGGGGTAGAACGAGAGCAGCATGCGAAACAGGCGCGGGAGCGTGCCTTTTTTAGGAAGCTGTTTTGTTCTCATGCTTCATCACCTGCCTTGTTCTGGGAGTTGTAAACTTCGCGGTATGCGGCGTCTGTTTCCAGCAGCTGCGCGTGTGTGCCGATGGCGGAGATGCCGCCCTTGTCCATGAGTACGATACGGTCGGCATCCATCACGGAGGCGACGCGCTGCGCGATGATGATCTTTGTAGTCTCGGGCAGATATTCCTTCAGCGCCTTGCGAATCTTTGCGTCCGTGTTCGTGTCCACCGCGCTGGTGGAGTCGTCGAGAATCAAGATGCGCGGCTGTTTCAGCAGCGCGCGGGCGATGCAGAGGCGCTGCTTTTGCCCGCCGGAAACATTTGTGCCGCCCTGCTCAATCCTCGTCTCGTATCCCTGCGGAAAAGAGCGAATAAACCCGTCCGCCTGCGCAAGCACACAGGCCTGCTGCAGCTCGGCTTCGCTTGCTTCGGGATTGCCCCAGCGAAGGTTTTCTGCGATGGTGCCGGAAAAGAGCACGTTGTTTTGCAGCACGACGGACACCTCGCTGCGCAGCGCGGTCAGGTCATAGTCCTTCACGTTTCGCCCGCCAACGCGCACAACGCCTTCGCTTGCGTCATAGAGCCGCGGGATCAGCTGCACCAGGGACGTTTTGGAAGAACCCGTCGTGCCGAGAATGCCGATGGTCTCGCCGGAGCGAATGTGCAGGTCGATGTTCAAGAGCGCCATGTGCTCGGCCTTCTCGGAGTAACGGAAGCTGACGCGGTCGAAGTCGATCGAACCGTCGGCCACGCAAAACAGCGGCTGCGCGGGGTTTGCAAGCGCGCTCGTTTCCGAAAGCACCTCTACGATGCGGCGGCTCGACTCGTCCGCGATGGTGACCATGACGAACACCATTGAGAGCATCATCAGGCTCATGAGCGTTTGAAAGCTGTAGATCATCAGGGAAGAGAGCTGGCCTACGTTGAAATGCAGCCCGCCTGTTGTGGCGATGACGTAAGCGCCGAACGTGAGGATAAACACCATGTTGACATACAGGCAAAACTGCATCAAGGGCATGTTGAAGGCGAGAATCTTCTCGGCTTTGGTGAATTCCGCGCGCAGATCTTCGGCGGCCGCGTTGAATTTCTGCTTTTCATGCTCTTCACGCACAAAGGACTTTACCACGCGGATGCCCTGCACATTCTCCTGGATGGAGCGGTTGAGCGCGTCATATTTGCGAAACACGCGCCGGAAGATCGGGAATGCGCTGCGCAGGATTAAGAACAGCCCGACGCCAAGCATGGGGATGACCACCACGAAGATCAGCGCGAGCTTCCCGCCCATGATAAACGACATAATCACCGCAAAGAGCAGCATCAGCGGGCTTCGTATAGCAATGCGGACGAGCATCATAAACGCGTTTTGCACATTGCTCACGTCGGTAGTCATCCGCGTGACCAGCGAGGCGGAAGAAAAGCGATCGATGTTTTCGAAAGAGAAGGATTGAATGCTGTAAAACAGATCTTTTCTCAGGTTCTTTGCAAAGCCGCTTGCCGCCGTCGCAGCAGCTTTGCCGGAAAGCCAGCCCAGCGTAAGCGAGACGCATGCGGGCAACAGCAGTATCAGGCCAAACGAAAGGATCACGTCCATGCCGCATCCTGCTTGAATCTGGTTGACGAGCAGCGCCGTAATAAAGGGGATGATGCTTTCGATGACCACCTCCGCCGTCACATAGACCGGCGCTAAGATGGAGGGCTTTTTGTATTCGCGTATGCTTTTGATCGG